>NZ_CAMZMX010000003.1:0-211682 GCF_947311875.1 Pseudomonas sp. PARCl1 | reverse complement strand
GCACCAAGGCGTTCGCGCGCGAATCCCACAGGAAGAATTGGCCCGAAACAAACGTAGGAGCGAGCGCAGCTCGCGATTGCGCCGCGCGGGCGGCGCTCGCTCTAACAGGCGCTGCCATACCTTGTGGCAAACACCTGTCAGCCCTAAGGCGATCCCTGAGGGAGCTGGCTTGCCAGCGCTAGGCCGGGTGAGGAACAAAAAAGCCCCGGCATTTCTGCCAGGGCTTCTTCTTGTGGCTTGCAGCTTACAACTTGCCGCTCAGCTTACGCCTGTACCACCGGGATCTTGGCGTTGGCAGCCGCTTCGCGGAACTCGGCGATCTGGTCGAAGCTCAGGTAGCGGTAGACGTCGGCAGCCATGCTGTCGATGTCTTTGGCGTACTGCATGTACTCTTCGACGGTCGGCAGCTTGCCGATGATCGAAGCCACGGCAGCCAGCTCGGCCGACGCCAGGTACACGTTGGTGGCGTCGCCCAGGCGGTTCGGGAAGTTACGGGTCGAGGTGGAGACCACGGTCGAACCGGTCTGCACACGTGCCTGGTTACCCATGCACAGCGAGCAGCCTGGCATTTCCATGCGTGCACCGGCCTTGCCGTAGATGCCGTAGTAGCCTTCTTCGGTCAGCTGGTGTGCGTCCATCTTGGTTGGCGGGGCCAGCCACAGACGGGTCGGAATACCGCCCTTGACCTTCTCCAGCAGCTTGCCGGCAGCGCGGAAGTGGCCGATGTTGGTCATGCACGAACCGATGAACACTTCGTCGATTTTCTCGCCCTGAACCGAGGACAGCAGGCGCGCGTCGTCTGGGTCGTTCGGCGCACAGAGCACAGGCTCTTTGACGTCGGCCAGGTCGATCTCGATGATTTCGGCGTACTCGGCATCGGCGTCGGCCGACAGCAGCTCAGGCTTGGCCAGCCAGGCTTCCATGGCCTGGGCGCGGCGCTCGAGGGTACGGGCGTCGCCGTAACCTTCGCCGATCATCCAACGCAGCAGGGTGATGTTGGACTTCAGGTACTCGGCGATGGCCTTTTCTGGCAGCTTGATGGTGCAGCCGGCAGCCGAGCGCTCGGCCGAAGCATCGGACAGCTCGAAGGCTTGTTCGACAGTCAGTTCGTCCAGGCCTTCGATTTCCAGGATGCGGCCGGAGAAGGCGTTTTTCTTGCCTTTTTTCTCGACGGTCAGCAGGCCTTGCTTGATGGCGTAGTAAGGGATGGCATGGACCAGGTCACGCAGGGTGATGCCAGGCTGCAGCTTGCCCTTGAAGCGCACCAGGATCGACTCTGGCATGTCCAGCGGCATGACGCCGGTGGCCGCAGCGAACGCAACCAGGCCGGAACCGGCCGGGAACGAGATGCCGATCGGGAAGCGGGTGTGCGAGTCGCCGCCAGTACCCACGGTGTCGGGCATCAGCATGCGGTTCAGCCAGCTGTGGATGATGCCGTCGCCTGGGCGCAGCGACACGCCGCCACGGGTGCGGATGAAGTCTGGCAGGGTGTGGTGGGTGGTGACGTCGATCGGCTTCGGATAAGCCGCGGTGTGGCAGAACGACTGCATCACCAGGTCAGCGGAGAAGCCCAGGCAAGCCAGGTCTTTCAGCTCGTCACGGGTCATCGGGCCGGTGGTGTCCTGGGAGCCGACGGTGGTCATCTTCGGTTCGCAGTAGGCACCTGGGCGCACGCCCTGGCCTTCTGGCAGGCCACACGCACGGCCGACCATTTTCTGCGCCAGGGTGAAGCCCTTGCCGCTGTCGGCTGGCTGCTCCGGCTTCTTGAACAGCCCGGATGGGCCTTGGCCCAGTTCGGCACGGGCTTTTTCGGTCAGGCCACGGCCGACGATCAGCGGGATACGGCCGCCAGCGCGCACTTCATCCAGCAGCACTTCGGTTTTCAGGGCGAAGGTGGTGACCAGCTCGTCGCTGCCATGGCGGCGCACTTCACCTTTGAACGGGTAGACGTCGATCACGTCGCCCATGGCCAGGTTGGTGCAGTCGAACTCGATCGGCAGGGCGCCGGCGTCTTCCATGGTGTTGTAGAAGATCGGGGCGATCTTGGTGCCGAAGCAGAAACCACCGGCGCGCTTGTTCGGCACGTACGGGATGTCGTCGCCGAAGAACCACAGCACCGAGTTGGTGGCGGATTTACGCGAGGAACCGGTACCGACCACGTCACCGACATAGGCAACCGGGTAGCCTTGGGCCTTGACCGCTTCGATCTGGGCGAGTGGGCCTACCGAACCCGGCTGCTGCGGCTCGATGCCGTCACGGGCCATTTTCAGCATGGCCAGGGCGTGCAGCGGGATGTCAGGGCGCGACCAGGCATCGGGTGCAGGGGACAGGTCGTCGGTGTTGGTCTCGCCAGGCACCTTGAACACGCTCAGGGTGTACTTGTCGGCGATGGCCGGGCGCGAGGTGAACCACTCGCCGGCAGCCCAGGATTCCAGCACGGCCTTGGCATTGGCGTTGCCAGCCTTGGCTTTTTCGGCCACATCGTGGAAGGCATCGAACATCAGCAAGGTGTGCTTGAGCTGTTCGGCCGCGACGGCGCCCAGTTCGGCGTCATCCAGCAGCGCGACCAGCGTTTCGATGTTGTAGCCGCCCTGCATGGTGCCCAGCAGTTCGGTGGCGTGCTTGCGGTCGATCAGTGGCGATTGGGTTTCGCCCTTGGCGACGGCAGAGAGGAAAGCAGCCTTGACATAGGCAGCTTCGTCGACCCCTGGCGGTACACGGTGGGTGATCAGTTCTACGAGGAAGGCTTCTTCGCCGGCCGGCGGGTTTTTCAGCAGCTCGACCAGGCCTGCGGTTTGTTCGGCGTTCAGCGGCTGGGGCACGATGCCCAGGGCGGCGCGCTCTTCGATGTGTTTGCGGTAGGCTTCAAGCACAGTTATTTCCCTCATCAGTGGTCCCTAAAGGGGGTCCGGGACGCTCATCCAGCATTCAATGCACCCATGCGCCGCCACGGCTTTTTGAGCCGCCCGGCCAGGGTCGCAAAGAATCCTTACGGAAGCTGCTTTCAAAGTTTTACGCCTGCAGAACGGGGTGCTGATGAGGGCTGGCGCGGGCATGCTAGGGATGCATGGCCCGGGCCAACGCCGTTCTACCGGATCAACTGTGCTCGTGACGCTTTGAAAACAGCTTCCTACGGACATTGTTGCCTGTGAAAAGGCGGGATGATTCTACGGCAAAAAAAGCCCGAAGGTAAGGCGCAGAACATCACTTTAACGAGTGACCCTGGTTAGACAAAGGGCTAACATGGGCGCGTGTTCCACCGCCATGCTGTTGTTTTTCATGTCCAACAACTCCATCAAGACCCCTTGCGTCGGCCTGTGCTCCACGGTGTATGGGGACACGGTTTGCCGCGGCTGCAAACGCTTCCACCACGAAGTGATCCACTGGAACGGCTACGATGACGCGCAAAAGCGCGCTGTGTGGCTGCGCCTTGAGCAGTTGCTGGTGCAGGTCATGATGGCCAAGCTCGAGGTGTTCGACAAAAGCCTGTTGCGCCAGCAACTGGAGCAGCGCTCCATCCGCTTCGTCGACCAGCAGTCGGAATATTGCTGGGCCTACCAGCTGATCGCCCGCGGTGCGCGGATGATCCGTGATCTGGAAGCCTACGGCATGGTACTGCTGCCGGAATTTCGCGATTGGGAACTGCCACAATTGCGCGATGCCATCGACCGCGAATTCTTCCTTTTGTCCGAAGCGCACTACCAGCGTTACATCGCCCCTGCGTTTCTCGCCAGCTCGCTGGGCTAAGCGCTGGCATCAGCGCCTTCGCCGCGTTCACGCCTTGTTCGCATGGCCTGGGAGCGGGTTCCGGCTGCAAGCGGGCAACAGCACTCACTACTGTCTTCCTTTTCCGCCAGTGAAGAGGGCTCGACGGCATGTCCCACTACCAATTCCAACCTCAGAAAAGCTTCATTGCCAGGCTGTACTGGCAGCCACGCTTGAGCACGCAAGGGCAGGTTCAAGGCGTGCCCATCGGTGACACAGGTAATGGCGATTCGCCCTTTACCAGTGGTGGCTGGCTGCACGCCGGTGAAGACCATTACACCGACACGGTGGCACCGGCGTATGTGATCTCACGGCGCAAGTTTCGCACGCTGTTCTGGTTCGGCTGCTACGAGACCGATGGTGAGTACGACTTCGAGATCCGCGCCGTGGGTGACGAAGACAGCCATCCGCACTGGCGGCGGCGCGGTCACCGCCTGGATGTCAGCCGCAACGGCTACCTGGCCCTGTACTCGGCCGCGCAGGCCGTTGGCCATGACGCCCTGGCCGCCGGCACCATGCTCTGGCGCCTCGATGGCCTGGCGCCAGAGCAGCTTGCCGAAGGCGATGCGGTCAGCGACGTGAGCCTGGTCAGCCTGCATGGCAAGACGGTCAGGCGGCTGGTCGAGGATGGCTTTCCCTACCTCAGCGAGGTGCAAGGTGAAGCAGGCTACCTGCATCTGCAGGTGCTGAGCGTAGGGGCCGCCTGACCCTGGCGGTGTTTCAGTCGCCGTAGTATTCGCACCCGCTGGTGCAGGTCTCGTGGATGCGGACTTTGGACAGCTCCGGCAGCAGCGGCTTGACCTGATCCCAGATCCACTTGGCGATTACCTCGCTGGTGGGGTTTTCCAGGCCGGGGATGTCGTTCAGGTAATTGTGGTCGAGCTGCTCGTAGATCGGCTTGAAAATGGCCTTCACCTCGGCGAAGTCACGGATCCAGCCGGTGTGCGGGTCCAGCGGGCCGGTCAGGTGCAGGCCGACCTTGAACGAGTGGCCGTGCAGGCGGCCGCATTTGTGCCCAGCAGGCACGTGTGGCAGCCGGTGGGCCGATTCGAATGTAAATTCCTTGAAGATTTCCACTGGTGGACCTGTAAAGCTGGTGGGATATGGGCTTGAGCGGAATCTGGCGTTTCAGTGTACTGCTCAATGTACTGATTGGTCATCGCTGGGCTCGAAAGAGGTCATCCACTGAGTGATGTCCGACTGGCGCCAGGCAACCGAATTGGGTCCTATCTTAACCTGTTTTGGGAAGGTGCCTTCACGGATTCTGCGATAGATGGTGTTCCGACCGATACCGGTCACGTGCAGCACCTCGTCGAGGCGCAGGAAGCGGTCAATGTTTTCTGCGTGTCGCATGGGTGTCTCCTTTATATAGAAGGTCAGGCCGTGAAGTGGTGCCCGACCTGCGCCGCCCGGGCGGCTTCCTCGGTGCGGAACATGAGTCGTGTTTTGCTGGTGCTGCCCCAGCTGTCGTATTCAACGTCGACCCACCAGGCGCCGAACTTGCGGTACGGCTCGCCGAGGATCTTCGTGACGTAGCAGTCGATCAGGTTCATGGATGGTCTCCACGCCGCCGGTGGCGGCAGGGTGGTGGTTAGGTGCTTTGCTTAAATCTGTTCTGGTTCTTGGGAGGTCAGAATGCCCCGCTGCCCGAGAGAAGAGCTGGTGCCGATAACGGGCTTAACGCCAGTTGCCGTTGAAATAGTCTGCTCAAAGCGAAATGCGAGTATCGCGTTTGCTTCGGCCTTGGCCAGGCTTTCCGCTGTTCCCTTGGCCCTGTGCAGGGCTTCGTACTTTCGCAGCTGGGCGGCGGCATCGATCAGGTCGGCCAGTAGCAGCGGCGCACAACTGATGAAATTTGCCATTTCTTTCGATAGGTAAAAGTCGGAGACCGCGTTGCCAGCACTGTCCTTAACTTGAAACGTCGTAGGCTCTGATAGAAATCCCTGGTGAACTTCAATTTTCCAGGGCAGTAGATTTAGTGAGTTCATATCAATACCTATACGCCCGCGCATGTCGGCGGGCTTGAGTAGTGGGGGAAGGGTTAGGCTGGAATCAGCCGCAGCGGACGCGCGGCGAGTGGAACGCCTGCGGACGAGCTGGGCGGACAGCCTCGAAGTAGAGGTTCCACATGTCGTCCCAGGCTTCCTTCATGGTGGCGCCCTGGCCGGTGCAGCCCATACGGCGACACCACCAGGAGCCGTTCCAGTAGGTCATGCGCGCTTTCATGGTCGCGGTCCTTTGTAGATCAGGTAGGCCATGTACATCAGGGGCAGGATCATGGTTGGCCCTCCAAGTTCGGCTCAGGCAGCGGTTGATACTCGATCACATCCCCGCCGAAGTCTTTGCTGGTGAAATTGAACTGGCCGAACGGCCATTGATAGGCGAACGGGCCAGTGCGTACGCAGCCGGCCAGCACGCTGCCGCACGACAGCCGGATGTCAATTCGCTCAGCTACAGGATCATCGTCAGGATCAGCGTCGAGCCATTGGCCCTTCAGTTTTTCGACGGCGGCAACCACGTCGCCGATCTCGAACTCTCGACCGATCCGTCCGACGATGCTGTGAATCCGGTGTATGCCTTGCTCCCAGCGGTCTTTGCGGACCAGGGCGCCATCTGCGCGAAACTCATAGTCTTCGACCTTGGCGTCGCGGAACTCAGGGCGGCGGAAGTCTTGCTCGGTGACGATACGGCTCATGCGGATAGCTCCTTGCTGAGATTGCCAAGTGCGCCGAGTCTGGCGGCCTTTTTCCGGCGCTCCCGCATCGCTATGCCTGGCATGAAGCGGCCTTTTCTCATGCAGTCATGGATGTTGTCGGCAGCGGTGCCTTTGAATAGGTGGTCTGGGTTTATGCATGGCCTGGTATCGCACTTGTGAAGAACCATGAGTTCGCCTGGGTCTTCTATATGCTCCGAGAACATGAATCTATGAAGCCGCTGTTCTCTACCATTAACTTTCCCGACCGCGTAGCCGCTGTCGTTGGTTTTTCCCATCCATATCCAGCAACCAGACTCTGTCACTATTTCCACCTGTTTCATGATTCTGGACACAGGGCTGTCGTGGCGAGTTGGCGGCCGGCAATCGATGCATGCTCTTCGGCGGCCAGAGTTGAAATCCTTTTTGCTTGCTTCGAAGCCCTGCCCACAGGAGCAAAAGCACTGATAAATACGCCTGCCCTCGTTATTTGATCTGAGATACGGCCCCATGGATGGAGCGCGAAGGCTGGATACCCTCACTTCGATCAGGTCGGTCATGGCATTTGCTCTCCGCGCTGAGCCGCAACGCTGACGATGGCAGTGCGTGCCGCCTTTCGGCGATCGCCTTGGGCATATTCGCTGTCCACCCAGACCATGGTGTCATCAGCCCAGACGGCCTCAGACTCGCCAGACCCTTCAATGTGGATCTGAATGCCCAGGTCAATGGCCAGCTTGAATGCGTCGCCGTCGTTGATGTTGGGATTCCAGTGCGCCCGCGTGCCCGACTGGCCCTTGATGCGCAGAGGCCATTTCGGATCGCTGCAGGTGCAGGGTTCAACTTCAAGCCCGGCGGCTTTGGCAGCCAGCAGCAGCTCTTCAAGTTCGCTCACAGCTGATACCTCTCATCAATCCAGCGCCCAGGCGCCAGAGCGGGTGTAGGTTCGGGTTGGGTTTCGTGCGGGGAGAGCTGGCGCTCGTTGCGGGCCTGCAGCTGGCTGTCGGGGATGCAGCTGATGCCGCCCTTATAGGTGTTCGCGCTATAGATCCAGCAGGTGACAGAGCGCTTTTGGTCGCGGATCACTTCGACGTCCAAAGTGAGTTGCTCCGCGCTGGCGCCGGTGGCCAGCAGCAGGAGGCAGAGGGCGAGGCGCGTCATTGGCTCATCTCCCGCTGGTGGTCGGCATAGGCTTCTGCATTGCACTTCGGGCAGGGGATGTCACCGCCGCTTAGCAGTGGGCCGCCTGGCACATCGCAGCTGTCCTCATCCCACAGGAAGCCATCAACGCACTGAGCATCGGGATACGGCGCGCCGAAGTGCCTGCCCTGGTAGTCGCACGGTTTAATCACCTTGAATTCGACGACCCAGACCCATGGGTTGGCGTCCCAGCTGTACTCGCCGTTGATCTTTTCCCAGAGGTTCGCGAACGCCCATCTGGCTCGGTCGAGGCATTGGTCAGGGTGGGTTGCATCGCCAGAGTGCCAGCCTGGAGCCTGCTGTGGCTTCACTGGGTGGTATGTCTTGCCACCGTCCACGCTGACCTTGCCGGGCCGCTCTTGCATGCCGAAGTCGGTGTACACCATGCCTTCGGCCTTGGCCTGGTCGTCGCTGATGTCCTGCAGTCGCTCTACGCGAACGTCGGTGAGCTCCAGCAGGATGCGGCTGGCCCAGCGCGGCATGTGAATGCTGGGCCGCCAGGTAATCAGGCTCTCTTCGCCCTCCCAATCCGGTAATGGATCGGCGCGGTAAACCACATCAACGTTGGCCCGCTCGTCAACGGGGACTTTGGCCTCCCGGTAGTCGTTGATGAAGCAGGTTTCCCGCACCCACAGGCGATCACCTGGCCGACCATAAGGGCATTCAGGGTTTCGCTTGGTCGGGTCCGGGTGACGAATGAATGGCTGGCCACGGCCGTAGCTCCCGATGTCGCCCGGGGTGCGGGGCTGAATCTTCAGCGCGCGGCGGGTAACCGTCTTCCGGCCGTCTAGGATGGCGCGCACCATTGGCCCGCTGAACAGGATCGGGCGTTCCTTTGCTTGAGACATAGCTTCGCCTTGGCCGCCATATCGCGGCAATGAATAGAGGGGAGAGGGGTCACAGCTGGGTGGGATTACTGCTTGCGGGACGAAGCAGCGTGTGCGTGCCATCCCTGTGAAACGAAGCGAGTGGCAGGGATCATGTACTCGCCGGATGGCAAGCGGTCGAGGGGCAAGCCAACCTTGGTGCAGTACGCCTCCAACTCAGCCCGCTCGTCTATCTCAACCGGCGCGCTTTGAATGGCACAATCGCAAGGGTTGCTCATGCAGGACTGGCAGCACGCATTCTTAAGCTTTGATGAAAGCTCAGCGGCCTCGCTACGTATTGCCGACATTCGCTCAACCGGCGCGCTCGGCTCTGCGCTAGCGGATTTGCACTTGCTGCATTTGCCGCACTCGGTGCCCCATTCGTTAGGGCCGTAACACGGCCGCCCAGCCGAAGCGCTGCGGATTTCCTCGGCCAGATCCTCTGCGCCATGCTGCACGAGGTCTGGCGTATTGCTGAGGTATGGTAGGGCTCGGGTCAGCAGCGCATCACGCTCAGCCAGCTGGGCGCGCAGCCTGCCAGCCTCGGCGCCAATCCCGTCACGCTCATCGTTGAGGTCTCGAATGATCTGTGAGAGCTGATCAACCGTGCCTGTGTCAGACATAGGCCCCAGACCAACAATCGGCAGCCCAGTCGCCGCCGCATCCCTCTCTGCCTCTTCTTTGGTCCACCAGAAGGCAGTGCCAACCATCCAGGCTATAGGCTCGGGGTGGGGCTGCGGGGCTGGCTGGGCTCGGGCATTCCACTTTTCGATGTGCGCCTGCTGGTCTTCGCGAAAACCCCAGCTGATCGGGCCGAGCACCGGGCAGCGGTGCATGAAGCTGTAGATGTCTTCGCGGTGATGCTTCGTGATCTGCGGCTTCTCGCCACAGAACGGGCACGGCAGCAGTTCGCTGACCATCTCTGTGTTGCTGGATCGGTTTTCTGTGGGCATGGGGATACTCCGTGATTAAGCGGCTGGCGATTGATCCAGCAGGAAGTCCATCTGTGCGGCGCCTTCGATCCAGGCTGTATCCAGACGCTGGCGGGCGAGAGCGGCGTATTCGGGGTTCAGCTCGCAGATGACCGATTGCCGGCCTTCCTGCATGGCGACAAGCGAGGTGGTACCGGCGCCGCCGAACGGGTCGAGCACCATCCCGCCGCGCGGCGATCCGGCCAAAACGCACGGGCGGATCAGATCGGGCGGGAAGGTGGCAAAGTGCGCGCCCTTGAAGCTGGCGGTGGCCACCGTCCAGACGCTGCGCTTATTCCGGGTCTCGTCGTAGTCCACATCATCACGGCCTGTCCGGTGCTGAGCTGTCTGCCCGTGCTCGCCATCGGTGTACTTCGTCTCCCTGGCGAAGCTGTTGCGCCTGCTGGCGCTTTCTGGGGCCGCCTGCGCTCGGGCAGGCTCGCGTATGGCGTCCTGGTCGAAGTAATAGCGCGGGCTCTTGCTCAGCAGGAACAGATACTCGTGCGCTTTGGTGCACCGGTCCTTGATCGATTCAGGCATAGGGTTCGGCTTGTGCCAGATGATGTCCTGGCGCAGGTACCAGCCCTCATCCTGCAACGCGATCGCCAGGCGCCATGGGAGACCCAGCAGATCCTTGTGCTTCCAGCCGGCGGGGGCTGATCGCCAACCGACGGCATCGCCTTTTCCCCGCCACGCACCGTCCCCGCGCTCGGCCATGTACCGGCCCCCTCCGCCTCGGCCGCCGCTGGCGTAGCTATCCCCCAAGTTCACCCACAGGGTTCCGTCATCCCGCAGCACGCGGCGAACTTCACGGAACACAGCGACCAGGCTCTCGATGAATTCGCGGGGAGAGGCCTCCAGCCCGATCTGGCCGTCGACCCCGTAGTCGCGCAGCCCGAAATAGGGCGGGCTGGTGATGCAGGTGTGCACTGACTGATCCGGCAGCGTCCGCATCATCTCGATGCAGTCGCCCACCAGGATGCGGTGCTGCTGGGTCATGTTGTGGTCCTTGCGTGCAGGCGCCGCCCTCGCCGGGGAGGCGTTATCGTTGAATAGGGGAAGGCGCTGGCGGGCAGCGCTGCTGGAAACTTTGGTGGCCTTGGGGTATTACAGATAGTCGGCATGGTGCCGGCTTATGGAGGACTGATGAAATCGAGTGAATGGCATAGCGAATATTCTCGCTTGGTGCGCGATATGATGGGAAAAGCAGAAGCTGCTGATCGTTATGCAAAGACCGCAGATCATTTGCGGTCTGCTCATGATGAAAAGTTTGCCAATCTCCAGGAAGAGTTGAAGGTTGCAATGCATAATGTCGAGGAGCATTGGAGAAAACTCTTCTCCGGTCAGGTCACCTAGGAGTGATCACCTCATCCCCTGGATCCTGCTGAATCATCAGCATGCTCTTCCGGTCGAAGGCTAGAGCCAGGCGTGGCGAGATGCTGATTTCGTGCCGTGGAGGAGTGAGAAACTTCGCCGCGTGCAGCCTGCCCAGTGCGTGGATGCCGTGGATCAGTGCCTCGATCATCTGGCTGTATGTTGCGTCAGCCCAGCCGCAGATGGCGCGCAGGTGCTGGCCGGTTCGCTTTCTGGCCGATAGCCGCAACGACTCAGTCCGCGCCACATTCCGGTGAGCTTCGATTTCGTGGCGCGCGATCCTGAACAGCGCGTGATGCCCAAGCGCCTCGATGTGATGAATCATCAGCGTCATCGCCTCGCCCTGTTCCTCGATCCCGGCCCACTGCATCAGCTCTAGCAGGGCCTGTTTAGTCCCTGGTCGAACCTTCAAGCGCAGGTCCTCTTCCTGCAAGCGCTCGGCTTTAGCCCTTCGCTTTTCGTCACGCTGCTGCTGCGTCAGAGCCATCATCGCCTCCATTGCGAACAAAGCGGGTGCCTGGGGCGTATTCCAGCAGGTCGCAGACCCGGTTGATGATCTTGAGCGCTGCGTCGAATACCTTGGCGTCGTCCGGCTCGCGGGCCAGGCGCTTCATGTTCGGCTGGTGTTCCAGGCAGACCTTGTCGACCAGACGCCGGGCCAGCCTGCGCAGGTGATCGGCGCTGTCGTGCGCGCGCAGGCTCAGTGCAAAGGCCAGGGCCACATCGTCAGGCCGGTACTGTCCGCCGCTTCGGGTGATGTACAGTTTCTTGACCGGCCGATTCATCCAGGCCGGAAGAGTTACGACTCCAGAGGGTGCTTTCTGCATGTCCGTGCTCCGTGAGGCCGCTGGGCGGCAGATGGAACTGTTCTTGCCGCCGGCGCTGGCGGACCAGGTTGTTGATGCGCCTCATGGATGGCACACCTCAATCGGCGTTTTCTTCGTCGATCCGGAAGGCATGACGACCAGTAGGCTCTTGCTGCCTCGGTATACGCCCCAAGGCTGACCAGTAGATCTGGCCATGGCCGCCGCGTACTTCACGGCGGGCACAGGCTGAGACATGGTGGCGATCATGCCTACCCTCGATTCCGCTGTAGCGGGAAATCAATGCCAAACTCATCCAGGATCCGCACGAGCCTACAGTTGCCAATACCCAGCTCAGCCGTGGTCCGGCATCTGGACTTGCCAGCATCACGCAGGGCAATGATCTTGTCGGCCAGGTCGCGATCCTTCTGGCTCGGTTCGGCATTTACCTTCGCCGGTCTGGCTGACTTAGGCGGGTTGAAGAATCTGAATCCGCCCCTCGCCGCTACGCCCCATAGAGCGGTCTTGGTTTCGCCCAGCAGCTTTGCGACCTCGCTGCAGGTCATGGTCTTGGCTAGCTCTTCAATCTGAGCTGTGCGGGCCTTGGCGCGGCTTTTGCGCTCGCCGCCGCGCTCCTGATTGACTGGCTTTGGCCGCTTTGGCTTTGGTTCGGGGTGCTTGCGCTGCCGAAATGGCACGTATTCGAAGCCCTCAAGCACCACAAGCTGGCCGCCAGACGCAAAGAAGGCCGCTTTGGCGGCCTCCAGGTCGATTGATGAGTTCACCCTTCACTCCTTTGCGCCTCGGTCAGGGCGGCATTGAGGTCTGCGGTTTGGCTTTCTGCTGGCTTGATCGAGAAGAAATCACCGACAGCTGCCTGGCCATTCTTGATGCTGTTGAACACGCCGCGCAGAGAGGCGATTTCCTCGGGCAGGATCTCGTCCAGGCTCTTGTTGAGGTAGGCGCGCAGGTGCTTCTCGGTCACGCCTTGCTGGGCGAATGCGTCGACCAGGGCGCGGACACGGTCAGCAAGTGGCAGGCTGGTATCGCCGGCCAGTGTCTTGCGGCACTGGAAAACGGCAGCTTCGACCAGATCCGGCGGTAGGATGGCCAGCAATCGTGCACGTAGGCGGCGACCGCCCATGTTCGCGGTGATCTCGTAGATGTCACGCTCTTCGGTCAGAGCTTGGCCACCGCCGCGCTTGTCACGGATGTGGCGAACGGTGAATTTCTGCGACGAGTAAGTGTTCGTCTCCAGGTCCCAGGCATAGGCCTCCATCTCACTGTTGCCTTGCTGGCGGCTCAGCTCGCGGATGCCGTACTCGATGTTGCCCCAGCACCTGGCCAGCTCTTCGGCAAGGCGGATAGAAGGGCCAGCTACGGTTTGTCCGCCACGCGGGTACGCGTACTCGCCGGAAGCTGCCAGGCTTGGCCGGCTGCACGAGTTCATGATCTTGCTGTAGGCCAGGGCCTCATCACGCGGGAATCGCTTGGCCAGCAGGAGCTTGCCCTGGGCTTCGGTGACGGCCCGGCTCTGTTCGATGTTCACCGTGCCGTGGTTGACGTGCTCCGCCATGCCACGTGGGGCGAATGGGTTTACCTCTGTCATAGCTTGTCCTTCGCCCAGTAGGGCAGCGTGAGGGTTTCGATGGCCGGCCACTCGTTGTGTCGAAGGCAGTCGGCGTAGACTTCGATGTTGCGGTGATACTCGGTTCGGCCAGCGGCCTTGGCCTCGAAGTCCATGGTGAACAGGCGAACTGGGTACTTGCCGCATTCAATGCTGGTGCTCACGACCAGGAACACGAACGCGGCCGGCGCCTCGCCAAAGTGCGCTGCGTAGCCGTCGCTGTAGTAGCTGTCCTGGACGTGGTAGCGGTAGTCATAGAACGACCGGGCGAACTTGCTCATGTCTGCCGTGGTCTTGAGGTCTAGAATCCAGCCAAGGCGCTCGATGGTCTTGTCTGGTCGGCAGCGGCACAGCACGCCCTCTCGCTCGTCGTTCCAGTAGATGCTGGCCTCGGCGTCGCCCTGCGTTTCGAGCAGGAACCTGGCATGCGGGTGGGCCATTACGCTGTCTCGGATCAGGCCAATCTTCCTTCCGTCCTCTGCCGACAGAACGGTCTGGCCGGTGAGCGTGGATTCGAACTCTTCCCACTTCTCTTTGCCGGCCTTGGTGTTGCGTGGCGCATCGGCTGGGCCGACTGCGTACTCAGCGGCGTAGCGGTCTGGCTCAAGCAGAAGGGCATGCACTGCATCACCTAGGTCCAGCGCCTTCTTCTTCTCGGGATCTTCCGGCGCCGCCTTGCTCCACTGGAACAGGGCCGGCGCCTTAGCGATCAGGTCGAGCTGCGACTTGGACACGCCTTCGCCGCCGTGGTACGCCTCATTGCTGAGGTCGCGGTAGTAGCCAGGTTGCATTATTGTTCCGCGCATCTTCTTGACCTCTTGTATTCACGGCGGCATTCACGATGGTAGAAATATCTAGCCGCCGGGTTGTGCACCATGTTGGACGTATCGTCATAACCCTTGCAGAATGGGCACTTCCTGTAATTTGCGTTTCCGCACGCCTCTAGAGCGTCCATTCGAACGTGAAGAAGCTTGTGATATTTGATATCAGGGCAGATCACTAGGTTTTCTGGGCGATTGTCCAGCCTGTTTCTATTTACATGGTGAACTTCTGAGCCTTTTGGAAGCTTCTTGCCGAGTACGCGCTCAGCAACAGCAATATGCTCTAGTACTTTTCGTCCGTTGAAATAGACGATCCTGTAGCCGCGCCCATTGATTGATCCTTTCTGCGTATTGGTTGCCGGAGAACTCTCTTGCGAGTTATTCATTTCGAATCCCTCTTTCTTTAAATCTAAAGCGCCAGGTCACCCAGGCACGGAGGTACGCTCCAGGCCCTGGCTGCGGTGGATGGTTGCGCGCTCTCGCCGCTTACGCTCCCGGATGGGTACGGTTATCCCCGATGGGGCCCGCCGGGCTCGGGTGCGTGTGATTCAGATGTACTCGATCTCTTCCTCATCCACGCTGATCGCGTAGGCGGGATAGAACTCGCTCAGCTCATTGCGGCGCGCTGCGGCGATGGCCTCTTCACGAGTCGGGAATTTGGCGATGTTGTCGTGCTCATCAACGATATTGATGAAATGGCCGTTGTTCTCGCGCAGGTCGATCAGGACAATCCAGGACATGCGAAACTCCCGCGCCATCCATGCGGTGGGCGCTGATGTGATGTTTAATGAGTGATGGAACCAGCCAGTGCGCTGGCGAGCATGAAGAAGGTGCAGGCGAAGAGCATGGAGAAGGAGCCTCGCCAGATGACCAGGCGGCGGGCGCGCTGGTAGCTGGTCATAGCTCCACCAGCCGGCCGCGAGGATCAACTCCCCAGTCGCCTTCCATGAACGCGCTGGTGTCGCGAGGTGGTTGTCGCCAGCTGCCTTTGACGGGGCATTCCAGCTCGCACACGAGGGTTTCGCGCGGTAGCTTGAGAACGTCTCCCAGGCCTTCGACCTGCTCGTCAATTAGCGTTTTCACGATTGGCGTTGTCATGCAGCCTCCTTGCGCCGATCGGCAATACGCCGGATGCGCTCGTAGTAGTGTTTGAACTCCTCTGCGTCGATGGCGAGGAGGGAGAAGTAGGCGACCACCAGGGTTTCGGCTTTGGCGTCATCCACCGGGCCAGAGCCCGGCAGAAGCATCGTCTCGATTGCGGCCTCGATGGCGCTTATGGCGATGCCGTGAGGGCTCATAGCCTTGCCTCGTCGGCGTCGTAGCTCAGGCCCTGGTCGACGTATTGCTCAAGCATTGCCTCGGCGATCTCGTACAGCTTGCCGTTTGCGTGATTGCTCTGGCCGACGATGTCCTCGACCATGCTTTTCACCGGGCCGCCGGTCAGGGCCTGCAGAAGAAGCTGGGCAAGGGCGGTGATGTCGTCCTGCTCGGCTTCCTGCAGCGACCGAAGGTGCTCGGCGACCTTGGCCACGAACTGCTCTTGGCGCACGCCCACCGGGCCGCCAAAACGCTGCGGGATCAGAACATCGCAGCCACCGACCAGCTCCTCGGCCTTGCTCTCGATCCAGTTCTGCGCGGCTTCCTGATACGCCGAGTCGTCTTCCGGCTCAGCATGGTCATACCGCCATTGTGCTGCTCGAAGTGTGCCCATGGTCGCCTCCAGGTGGTGGGTTACTTGATAACGATTGATGCCAGGTAGGCGCGCCATTCCTGAACGCGCTTTTCTGCCGCATCAAGCTCTGCGCCAAGGGCCTTGAGCGCGCCTAGGTGAATCATTTCTCGGCCTCGGATTAGCTTCCCTTGGTAGGTGCGGCTGTCGCACTCCGAAACCGCAACCGTCACGCCGTTGACCGTGACCGAATAGCCGCGCTGCCCGCAGTGATTGCGAACAGCGGCAAGTCGCTCTGCTGCGACCTTGTGGGCGGCCTCTGCTTTCTCCAGCGCTTGTGCGGCACTCACGACCGCATCCGTGTATTGGCTCATTGGCTTACCTCGCAACCGCATTGATCAGGTGACGGGCACCAGTGACCAAGCTGGGCGTGAAAAGCCAGCCCGGCACCTGTCGATGCGGTCGTATGTGAAGGGAAGGGGTGATGCAGATGGCCGTTGGCGAAACACCTACTGAGGTAGGTAAGGACCGATTCGGTGTGGTGCCCTGGCTATCAGGGCCGTGCATCTGCATCGGGTTTTGATCTGGCCGTACAGGTAATTGCCTGCGCTTAGCGGGTGACTATCAATGCGCCGATGTCGACGACTTACAAGGATAGTGTCCGCACCAAATCAAAACCCGATGCAGCCTGCGATGGGGAGCAGGGCATCGGGCCGTCTTTCCGGCTGTCAGGGATTACTGGCTTTCGACGGCGTCAGCCATGGCGCGAAGCTGGTCAGCACTGATGAAGATCGGCGCATCAGCGTCTTGCATGTCAATGCAAACGCCGAGCACGCGGCCCGGCATTTGAATGCCAGGCTCAATCTCAAGGTGCCCGCAGACCCAGGAGTTCTGATCCATCACTTGGTGGAAAATGTCGCTCATCGTCTTGCCCTCCAGGGCGGTTGATTTCCCGTCTGGCCCTGTCGCCAAGGCCAGCCAGTGAAATCAGACTGCGCGTTCCAGCTCGAGACATTGCTCGTAATGAGCCATCGCGATTGGCATGTGGTAGCTATCCAGCGGCCACTTGCTGACCTTGCAGCCTTGGCCTGCTGGGCAGTGGAAGACGAAAAGTTCGCCTTCGTTCTTGTCCATCCCCAGGCTCACCTGGGCACCGCTATCGAAGCGGTCTTGGATAATCGTGGTCATTCGAATTGCTCCAGTGGATTCCCCCTGATGCGCCCCGCTTGAGGCGCACCGAGAAATCGTCTGTTTCTCTCTCAGGCCCCGGTCGCTCACCCGGTATCGCGCTTCCTGCATCTGTCGAGGCATGCGCGCCGCTTGGATGCCGCTCTATTGCGGCACACCTGATCGCACCAGAGCCCTGTGGGGATGGTGGCCTGCTATGCCTGCAGGCTCGGCGGTCTTGGTTGTTAAAGAGCGGTGAGGCTTGAGGGCCTCCCGAGGGGCTGTGTAGCGCCTCGATGGGTGTAAATATGTACCAGTGGTTCACAGTCGTCAAGTACCAAAAGTACACATTTTTCTTGCGCCCACAAAAAAGCCCGCGCTAGGCGGGCTTCATGGGATTGGTGGATCACTCGTCAGGGCTTGGCTTGGCGATGAAGTCCTTCGGGATGTACGGAACTTTGGTCACCTTGCCGTCCTTCGTCTCGAAGGATACGGTCTTAGCGCCACTGAAGGCGGTGGCATGGCTGTAGATCCACATCTGGCCCTCTTCCCTGGATGTGACCATGTAGGGGTTACCCATGATCTCGTAGAGCTGATCCTCGGTCATGCCGACCTTAACCTGGCTGGCCTGGCCGAAGGTGAATGGTGTGCCGGCGCACCCAGCCAGAGCGACGACTACGGCAGCGAGAAGAAAGCGGTGGATGTGGCGAAGCATGGCGACCTCCCTGTGAATTGAGTCGCCATCCTACCACTCTGGCCATGAGCCATCACGCAGGCAAAGAAAAGCCCGCACGGGGCGGGCTATATCGAAAGGTTAGTGATCAGCTTCCAGGCGTGGCTTTCTGGCTTACCTTGAGCACCTCGACAGCCTTGTCCAGCGATCCCAGGGTGTCGGCGATCTTCTCAAGCTTCTGATTGGTAGCCTCCTGGGCTTTCACCATTGAGGCAATCTGTTCGTTCGTAATGCCTTGGGCCTTTTCCAATTGCCCCATACTGGTGAGCGCTGATCGCGAATGATCATCCAGCCTAGTGAAAGAGGAATTGGTATAGACAAACGAGCCACCAACTGCGGCAAAGACCAACGCCCCCAGGCCCAGAAGGGGCAGGGTGACCGACACAAATAGGTCTTTCCGGAAAGCACTCATAACTGTGATTCTTCCATGGATATAGGTTTGAGTATAGACCTCGCTGTCGGAGAATCCTTCATCGTCCATTACCAGGGGCTCGACCTCTACCTCGGCCGTCCGGTTTAAGATCTCGGTGAAAAATCCAGTGAAGTCACGCGGCGGGCGTCCAGGGCCCTCTCTGATCAGATCATAGAAATCATCGGCAACAGCATGCATCAGTGCGGTTCACTCATGAGTTTTCGCACCTTGTTGGCATGGAAGAACCGAGTATCACCACAGGTGTTGCAGGTCGCCGAGTAAAACCAGACGCCAAGCCCTTTTATGTGCGGGACAGGAGTGGACAGAATCCCAGCGGTACCACCCTCAGGGGCTGGAGCAGCCTCGTAGACGCCCTGTTTGCAGAACTCACATTGACGCCCTGGGCGAAGTCTTTCCATAAAGTCCCTGAGCGCGTTCCTGGGTATCTTCAGGTTCCTGACCCGCTCCTTGAAAAATTCGTCTTCAGCTTCATCATCTGGGCTCTGATCATCGTCAGCCATGAGCTGCTCCTTGGCTATGCTGGCTTAAGTTGTAATCGCTGCTACGCGTTTTTTCTGTGCTGCTACAGGTCGCCGCCACGCCGGCCAAGCTGGCCAGCGAATAGGTACTACTCGGCTTTTTTCCGCTCAATCCGCCCCGCCTTCACCTCTTCCCCATACCCCACCAACCTATCCTCCCCAGCCTGCATAACCTGGCAGATCCTGATCACTGCCTGGGCGTCATGCTCGTTTCCGGCCAGGCTCAGTCGTTCAGCAATCCGCATCAGCTCGACCGCCGACCATTTCAGGTCAGAGGCCAGGCCCTGAAGGTCGCGGCGGAGTTCTTGGTTGGGCTTGGTTAGGGGCATGGCTAGACCTTCTTCACATTGCCGGAAAACCGGTCTGAGATCTTCTCTGCGCCGCCGAGCTTCTCGACGATCTCTGACCAAGGCTCCCGTAGACACTCCTGCAAGATGGCTTCGCAACGCTCATTTGGGCCATCAATGCCTTCGGCTAGCTGTCTGATCGAGAGCAGAAAACGGTGAAAATCGCTTCCGTGCGTAGGCACGGGGCCAATCTCAGATGCCATTTGCGAGAAAGGAACCATGCGGTCAGAAAATTCGGTTTGGGGAATCCATATCCCTTGCCACTCTTCGCAGATGAAGATTGGAGGTGGTGCTGATCGATCCCAGTAGGTCTCGCCGTGTCGCTCAAGGACGCAATATGGTGTCCTCAGCTGCATGGTTGCGGCAAACATGAAGTACGTGACGATTTCGTCAGGCCACGCCTGATCCCCGGACCTGTACTCCATGAGCTAGAGGACTCCGCCGCGCCAAATTACGCGACCAAGGATGCGGTGCTCATGGATCTCTCCATCTGGCACTTTCAGGTCTGCATAGAGCGCTTTGTCCGGGTTATCGCTACGGATGATCCATCCTTCCAGGTCAGAGAAAATGAGGCGCTTGACGATTGCCCCCTTGTTCTCGCTGAAGAGGGCGAAAACCTGCCCGTCGACGGGGTCGATTCTCGACTCATCGATCAGTAGTACATCGCGATCACTGATGGTTGGCTCCATGCTTGAGCCTTGGGCATAAATTACCTTTAGGTTTTTCGGGTTGAGGCTCATGAATCGAATCCACTCGCGCTTGAACGCCAGCGTGCCCCTAACCTCGACGTGATCATTGGACTGGCCGGGGCCTGCTGAAACCAGAGCGGTGTACTGCTTGATGTGGACGTAGGTGTCTTCCTCATCCTCTTCAGTGGGGAATGCCGGTACGTCCGCTGGCTGAGATGCCAGCTGCTTCGCAGGCATTTGATCACCGTCGCGCATGGCGCCACGCCCGTACTCCAGCCACTCCACTCGCACCTTGAGGGCTGACGCCAGGGCAAGCATCTTGGCGCCGCCCGGCATCGATTCTCCGTTCAGCCACTTGCTGCTGGCCTTCGGCGTAACGCCGGCAAGTTTCGCAAGACGAGCACCAGCGCCCCACGACGGGATGTCGTTGGCGAGCAGGGCTTCCCTCAGGCGCGCCGCGAAGGCTGCGCGTATTTCTTCTATCTGAACCATAGGTTCAATATCGCACGCACTTGCATGTACTTTCAGTTCCGACATAATATGTACTGACAGTTCATATTTCGTTTGGAGGCCCCATGCAGGAGCTCAAGAAGGCAATCGATGACGCAGGCGGCGTAACTGCTGTTGCGCTCGCTTGCGGGAAAACGCCGCGCGCCGTCTACAAGTGGCTCACCGCTGGCTGCCTCCCGCGCACCGAATACACCGGCGAGACCAGCTACGCGGAAAAGATCGCAGCTCTGGCAAAAGCGAATGGAAAGCCGCTCAAGGCTCAGCGCCTTCTGGCTGCCACCGCGCCAACCAAGACAGCCGCCTAACCAATTTCAACCGCAAGGAGCAGTACCCCTATGGGATTCAAAGACCCCCTGACACAGCGCCGGGACCTGGCCAGAAAGGTTCGCTTGTACCCGTTGCTCGATCGGCAGCTTCAGCGAGCCGCCCACAAGGCTCGCCGCGAGTACGCAACCTACCTGTTCGAGATGCTTGAGTGGGCCGCTGTGAATGGCGGCATCGAAGCCCTCATGCCTGACGATCTGAAGGATATCGCGGGCTAGAGGCCCTCAGGAGGGCACGATGGAATTTTGTGAAGAGAACGTGCCGCCAGAGACCAGAGCCAAGATTCATCGCCTGATGGAAGCCAGGGGTTGGACGTTTGAGGAGGCCGTGAATGAGGTCTTGCTCGAAGCAATTACGTCCGGCGCAACGGTATTCGTAGGAAGGCGAAAGGCACCGGTTCTGGAGCTGGTGGGACTGAAGAGGCCCTCTACCGGATAGGTGAGGCCCTCACATAGGGGCTGAAGAGACCCTCAAATGGCAGGCACAAAAAAACCACCGGGCAGGGTGGCTTCTTGTACTGCATTCGTAACGCTTGTGTGAGGTCATCATATATGCACCAGACCATCCAAAGCAATACCGTGGCCTTCGCGCCACAAAATGCGAACCACGATTTCGTGGCACGGACAGTAAACCTGTTCAATTTCGAGGGGTTCGACGTTCGTGTCGTGCTCGTTGATGGTGAGCCTTGGTTCTCTGCCCGTGATGTGGCTGAAGGTCTTGGCTACTCCAATCCACAGAAAGCAGTGCGCGACCACTGCAAAAGCCCGCGCCCGGTGGGGGTGAACGATTCGTTCACCCTTGGCCCGTCGGCAAACATCATCCCCGAGCGTGACGTCTACCGGCTGGTAATGCGCTCGAAGATGCCTCAAGCCGAACGCTTCGAGGAATGGGTGGTGAGCGAAGTGCTGCCCAGCATTCGCAAAACGGGTGGCTATACCGCCCCCGCCCAGCCCGCCGACCTCAGCAAGCTGGAAATCCTCCAGATGGCCCTGGAGTCGGAGAAAGCCCGCGTCCTGCTCACCGTCCAAGTCGAGGCCCAGGCCAAGAAGATCGACCACCTGGAAAACCTGTTCAAGGAAGGCATGAGCCACGTTCAGTTCTGCAAGGGCCTGAATGGGGTCAACGTGATGCAGGTTGGCCATTTCCTTGAAGGCCGCAGCTGGCTCTACAACGAGAGCAAGTCCGGTACCCGCTACCGCGTAGCCGCGTACGCCCGCGACAAGTACATGACCGAGCACCAGCAGGAGATCACCCCGCACGGGAAGGAGGCGTTCATCAGCTACACGCCGATCCTGCTGCGCAAGGGCGCCGTGCGCCTGTACGAACTGTACCTGGCCGGCGAGCTGCCCATGAAGAAAAACTGGGATGGGCTGCACACCCACGACAAGGCCGTGCGGGGTGCAGCATGAATCCAGAATTCCACACCGAAACGCACCGCGTCGCGCGCAAGCGTCACACCTGCACCGAATGCCGGGGCTACATCGAGCCAGGCGACCGCTATGAGTTCGTTACCGGCCTTTGGGAAGGCGACGTGTCGACCTACAAGACATGCGCGCACTGCGAGGCTGCGCGTGACTTCTACGTCAACGATCTAAATTCGACTGAGTACCGCGATGCCGAATTCGGCGCCTACTGCTACAGCGAGGTCCGCTGCGATCTGGAGGAGGCTGCGAATGATATTCCACCGGGGACCGGACTGAAGTTCAGGGCATACCGGCATGTCGTGGGTATGTGGCGGCGTGGTGCTGCAGCCAGGGCGGAGCGCGCAGCATGAGCATGGAACTGATGGTCAAGGCCATGAAGACCAAGGTCGGCAACCCGCTGCGCAAGCTGGTGCTGATCAAGCTTGCCGACAACGCCAACGACATGGGTGAGTGCTGGCCGTCGTACCAGCACGTCGCCGATCAGTGCGAGATCAGCAAGCGCTCGGTAATGAACCACATCAACACCCTGTGCGGTGCCGGCCTGTTGCGCAAGGAGATCCGCAAGGGCGGACCGAAGGGTAACTCCTCGAACGTCTACTACCTGACTTTGAGTGGTGCAGCAGATTCACTAGGGGTAGTGCAGCAGATTCACCAGGGTAGTGCAGCAGGTTCACCCCCTAGTGCAGCAGATTCACTAGGGGGTAGTGCAGGAGCTGCACCCAGAACCAGTCACTCTTTTGAATCAGTAAAGGAACCAGTCACTGAACCAGTTGCGACCCAGGCTGAAGCCGTGGTCGCGGAGGGTATCGTGGTTCCGTTTACGGCTCAGCAACCGCGCTGCGAGATCCCGGCAGATATGCCAGGGCCGAAGGACCAGTCCTGCAAAACCTTCAAGGCCTGGGCCAACTACGCCATGGCTTATCGCAAGCGCTACCACGCGTGGCCGGTATGGAACGCCAAGGCAGGCGGGCAGGTTGGGCAGCTGATCAGCCGCCTCGGGATCGACGTGGCTCACCATGTGGCCGCGTACTTCCTGACGATCAACGACGCCCGGTTGATCAACGGCTGCCACAACCTGGGCGACCTGCTGGCCAAGGCCGAGGCCTACCACACCCAGTGGGTCACCAACCGCCAGATGAACGCCACCACTGCCCGCCAGCAGGAGCAGACCCAGGCGAACATGAACGCGGCGCAGGAAGCGGCTGACGCGATCCGCAACGGCCAGGGAGGTAAGCGCAATGCTTTCCTCTGACCAGCAAGCCGAACTGGCCGTGGCCATCTGCGCCACTGCCGAGGCAATGGGGCAGGCAATCAGCGCTGGAGGCGCTCAGCTCATCGCTGAGGACCTTTCGGCCTATGAGCCTGGCGTGATCATCGGTGCACTGCGTGCGTGCCGCAGAGAGCCAGCCGGCCGCCTTTCGCTTGGGATGGTGCTCAAGCACATCCACGCGGCCGACACCCGCCCCGGAAAGGATGAGGCGTGGTCGATTGCCCTGGCGGCCAGTGACGAGCATGAAACGGTCGTGCTCACCACAGAAATCCGCCAGGCCATGATCGCCTCCGCTCCAATCCTTGAGGCCGGCGACAAGATCGGCGCCCGGATGGCCTTCATGAGCGCCTATGAGCGGCTTGTCAGCTTCGCCCGCGCCGAGGACCAGCCCGCCAAGTGGGAGGTGTCGCTGGGTTACGACGCCGGCCGCCGGGTAGTGGCGATCGAATCCGCAGTCCGCGCCCAGCTCATCAGCCACGAGACCGGGACCAAGTACCTTGCTGACCTGCGCATTGCGCCCATCACCCAAGACGGCGAGGCCATTGCCGGCCTGCTCACCGGTGAGGTTCGCGCCCAGGCCAGCCCCAAGGTGCGGGAGAAGATCGCTGAAGTGCGCTGCATCCTTGAAGCCGCCAAGGCCAAGAAAGACCGCCAGCGCGCCAAGGAAGCCCAGCGCCGCCGGGTCGACACCTACCTACGCAAGCGGCAGACACGGGTCGCCATTGCTCAGTTGAACATCAAGCGCGCCGGGCAGCCGGCCGGGGAGGGGATGTGATGTGTACCTGGGCTGAAACAGAAAAGCTCGACGGCTCCGGCGACGTGGTCACGAGCGTTTACGAACTGGCTCGCTCCTTTGGCTGCCAGCCCTCCGATCTGGTGAGCCTTTCCGGGCGGGCGCTGGATGAGGATGAGTGCCTGTGCGATCTGGACGAGGCCGCCACAGGCAAGAAGCTGGGCTACGCCGTTTCGTACCCGGACGAGCGATTTGACGTGCTGTTCACGCAGGAGGCGCACTGATGGACACCAACAAGATGCGCGAGCAGTTCGAGGCAGCCTTCATCGCAGAGCAGGTGGCCAAGTTCGGCGAAGGGTTCAGGGATTCTGCCATTCATCTCCTCAAGCGGGACGGCGCTTTCCTCACCAATCCATCGTTCTACGAGGTGCGCAGGCGTGAGCAGGGAATGTACGACAACTACTGGGTAGAGATGGTCTGGTGGGCCTGGCAGGCCTCCCGCGAGGCCGTTGTGGTGGAGCTTCCTAGTCCGTCAGGCATAGCTGCCGACGGAATGGGCGCTTTCGCTGCTTGCAGGCACGCCATCGAGGCCCAGGGCTTGAAGGTCGAGGTGATGCCATGACCATCGACAAAGAGAAGCTGAAGGCACTGGCCGAGGCTTCTGGCAGCGATGAATGGTATGCCGCTGGCGATCTGCGCTATTGCGACGACAAGACCGGCGAAACCCATGGCCTGCACCATGATGACGGCCGATTCATCGCCGCTGCCAGCCCTGCGGCCATCCTGGCCCTGCTTGCGGAGATCGAGCGGCTGACCAAGTTTGAAGATTGGTTTGTTCGACTGGATCAGGTCGAGCAATCGCTAGCTGCCTCGTTCAAGGCCGAGCGCGACCAGCTCAAGGCCGAGAACGAAGACTACAAGTCCGGGCAGGAGCGCTATGAGCAGATCATTGAAGATCTCAAGGCCGAGATCGAGGCGCTGCGCAAGGCCTTGGGCGAAATCAGCGGCCAGGTTGACGGAAATATCAGATGCGCTGTCCGTGACGTAGTGAACTGCCGAGGCGATGTGCAGGACATCTACGGCTACTGCGACAACATTGACGAGATCATTGAGGCGGCCATGGCCAAGGAGAAGAGCCATGACTGACCTATTCATCACAGCCTGCCTGCTGATGTGTGCCTCTGCAGGATACGCCATGGGCTGGGCTGTCGGCACAAACTGGCAGTTGAAAAAGCTGCTGCCCGAACTGCGCGACCTGCGCGAAGAGGTCGGCAAGCTGAAGCTCCTGGCTCGCATGAAGGGGGTGGACCTTGACTGACTTCGTGATGCACAGCATGGCCGACGCCAATCGTCTCTTCGTCATCCTGCAGGCCCAGGACTTCACCCGGCCCAAGAAGATCGTGATCAAGGACCAAGACCGCAGCAGTGAGCAGAACAAGAAACTGCACGCCTGCCTGTCCGATATCGCCAAGCAGGTCGAGCACGCCGGCAAGAAGTGGGACGTCCTGATCTGGAAGCGCCTCCTGACGGCCGCCTGGCTTCGCGAGAGCGGCGAGAAGCCGCAGATGATCCCTGCGGTAGACGGTAACGGCTTCGACGTCGTGTACGAGCGCACAAGCAGGCTGAGCGTGAAGCAGTGCGCGAGCCTGCTTTTGTGGATCGAAGCCTTCGGTGCCGAGCATGGCGTTCGGTGGAGTCAGAAGGATCTGTGGGAGGGCCGGTATTGAACAATCACAAGGAATGCGAATGTCACCGCTGCATAGCTGAGAAGCGATTGGGCACTGAGGTTCTGGGTATCTGGATATCCCTGGCCAGCACCAAGATGATTCTGTGCCCGGTATGTGGCTGCAAGCGCTGCCCCCATGCGAGTGATCACGACCTGGCATGCACCGACAGCAACGAGCCCGGCCAGCCTGGGAGCGTGTACCAATGACCACCCTGAAAACACCGAAGCCGAAAAAGTGCAAGGCGCCAGGCTGTGGGAAGCCCTTCAAGCCAACCATGACCACGCAGAAGGTGTGCAGCATCGCCTGCGCCAAGGCAATGGCTAAGGACCCGAAGCTGCAGAAGATCGCGGCCAAGGCCATCACCAAGCAGGCCCGCCAGGACCTGCAGGAGCGCCGGGAGAAGCTGAAGAGCCGAGCCGAGTACGCCAAGGAAGCCCAGGCAGCGATCAATCGCTACGTGCGCCTGCGGGACGCTCACCTCGGGTGTATCAGCTGCAGCAAGCCCGCTTCGTGGCAGGGTCAGTGGCATTGCTCGCACTTCCGTAGCGTCGGCGCCGCCCCGCACCTGCGCTTCAACCTCTGGAACATGAACAAGTCCTGCAGTGCCTGCAACAACTTCCTGAGCGGAAACATCATGGTCTATCGGCCTGCGCTCATAGAGAAGATCGGCCAGGCCAAGGTTGATTGGCTCGAGTGCAACAGCGACGTCGCTCGTCACGACATCCCATATCTGAGGCGAGTCAAGGCGGTGTTCAGCAAGAAAGCGCGGCGCCTCGAAAAACGGCTGGAGGAGGTTTGCTATGGGTAGCGAGGTAATTCCGCTCAGGACCTTTGTGGAGCACCGCTCAGGGGCAAACCGGTCGATGGGTGTATTCCAGTGCTGCACATGCAGCGTCGAGTTCTCGTCGCGCATGGATCGCTTGAAGTCCATGACTGGGTGCTGTCCGCCCTGCGCCAACAAGCGGGGAGGGCGCACGCGCTCCACGCACGGCCTCAACAACGCCAACAGTCGACTCCACGTCACCTGGGCAAACATGAAGCGACGCTGCCTCAGCCCTCGGGGTTCGGAGGTGGAGAAGTATGCCGGCGTCACCCTCTGTGATGAGTGGATGAGCTTCGAGCCGTTCATGGAGTGGTCCCTGGCGAATGGCTACACCGACCAACTGACCTTGGACCGTATTGAGTCGAGCAAAGGGTATTGCCCAGATAACTGCCGGTATGCCGATTACAACGTCCAGGCCGCCAACCGCCGGCTTACCGACAAGAACACAAGCGGCCATGTTGGCATCTCGTGGGACAGAGGGCGGTGGGCGGCAAAGGTGCAGTGGCAACGAAAGCAAATTCACCTCGGAAGATTCAGAGATATCGCCCAGGCCATCAAAGCCAGGAACGATTATCTCGACCTTCACGCGCTGCCGCACAGGAGGTCTTGATGCGATGAGACAAGCAACCATCGAAGACCTGCAGGCCATCAAGACCCTGTACAGGAAGAAACTCCGCGACCTAAAGAGGGCAGCAGCATGACCTGGACTATCCAAGACACCGCCGGCCTCATCCTGCTGGCCATGACCATCACCTCCACCTGGTGCGTTCTACGCGGCCAGTTGATCGCAAACCGCCGCAAGAAGGAGAGCGACCGATGCAACTGAACAGCGCACGCCAGGCTTGGCACGACTGCCTCTACACGGCGTGGGATAGCCAAGGCGCATTCATCGAACAGTTGGGCCTATTGGGCACCATGGTCCAGACGACCGAGAAGCAGCGGAAGGCAAGCCATGCAGTGCACCAGGCCCTTGCCGGTGGCGTGCAGGCGGCTATCGCAAGGCTAACCGGATACATCCAGGCCTTCGGGCATTTCATGTATTCGCCACGGGTGTCTGCCGACATGCAGGAAACGGCAGAGGAATCGATTTTCATCATGGTGATGCAACGATCGCCACGCATGACTGCCGCCAAGCGCGAGAAGCTGGAGTACGTGGTGAAGGGCGTTATGGCCCGGTACCGGTACATGCACCAGGGCGGACAGTCTGCAAATGATGACCCTCTGGGATCGCCTGAAGGGTTCAGGGCTTGGCTGGATGCGCACTACGGGGTGAGGCTTGAGTCTTCGAACTGGGAGCGCGACTGGGGCGGTTTTGTGAACCTGGCCTTTGAGTGCTGCGAGGATCTGGACAAGCAGGCGCTGAGCCCGGTGGCGGCCGCAATTTACGAAATGCGCAGTGCCGCTTGAGGCCCTATTGCGTTCCCGTGCGGCTGGTGATACCGTATCGCCACTGTTAAAGTTTTGCCTTTGGCAAACATCCCAAAGAAGCCCGGCCATTGAGCTGGGCTTTTTTGTGCGCGCAAGAAACGCAACTGCAGCCAGGGCAGGCCCTAACGGGACAGCCTGGACACTGCTAGCCGGTAGTGTGGTGTACGGAAAAAACACCGGCAGCCCGCGCACCCATGACCTCACTGTGCTGGTGGGTGGCGCGAGGCCTGAACGGCGAGACTGGTGCAATGGGGTGCCAGCGTCGGGATGGCCTTTGGTGGGCGGCGTGGGAAGACACGCAAACGCGGGTAGCGCAGGTCGCTAGACAGCCTTCCAAGCTGACGATCGGGGTTCGATTCCCCGTATCCGCTCCAATCATTGGCAAGTAGCACAGCGGTAGTGCTCCCGGCTGTTAACCGGGTGGTCGTAGGTTCGAATCCTGCCTTGCCAGCCAAATTGGCCCGAAGCATTGAAGGTTGATGCGTTCGGCTCATAACCGAGGGAAGAGGGTTCAAGTCCCTACGGGCCAACCAGGCATGGCGCGTCGAGCGTCTGCGGCCAGTCGCATTCGATGCGGAGCCAAAAAAGACTCGACCAGGCCGGGGGCGGAGCCCGGCGCCAATTCGCCGTCATAGCTCAGCTGGCAGAGCATCCGCCTTGTAAGCGGAGGGTCCAGGGTTCAAATCCTTGTGTCGGCACCAATTCGTTATGTGCTGCTCCGCACACTTGCCCGAGCCCAATGAGGGCCTCAATCGGGACTTTTCTTCTAGGAACCACTCATGGCCGAACCAGCAAGCACGACTGCCGGCGTCCTGCTGGTGAAGTACGGCGTGATCATTGGCGGCTTCGCAGGAGCGATCCTCTCGCTGACCTTCCTGCGCGGCCTCACCCGGGGCCAGGCGGTCGCCGCCTTCTTCACCGGCTTCGCATCGGCGGTCTTCTGCACCCCGCTCGCCATCAGCTACTTCAGCCTTGGCACGAGCGGAGAAACCCAATACGGCGTGGCCTTTCTGATAGGCCTCCTGGCAATGAACATCATCCCAGTTCTGAAGTCACTGGTAGGACAGTTCGGTGCCAAAGGAGCTACCTGATGAACACGACCCTCATGTCGGCAATGGCCGCTACGGACGCATTCCTGTGCGTCCTGGTGGTCATCGCCGCCTGCGACTACCTACGGCGCGTTCGCCCCATAGACCAGCCGATGCTGTCGGTTGCGTTCTACCTGGTCGCCATTGGCGCATTCGGGTCGTTCCTGGCGGCAATGCAGGTCCACATGATCAGCCCCTTCACCGTGATGATTCACGCCGGCATCGTGCTGTATGCGTGGGCAAGGCGAGGGCACTTGTTCGTGACTCGCTGAGGCGCGCCACAAAATAGAAATGCGCCGTTTCGTGGCGCGGGAGTGAGCATGAGCAGGCCGATACCACCTGCCGACCTGCTCGAATCGCTCTGGCTTACCCTGCGCCCTGCCACCGGTGTGTGGGATTGGGTCCAGTCCGAGATCCTCGCAGACACCGGAAGCATCCATAACCCAGAGCATGCCCACCTGATGGACGCCAACATTGGCGTGCTGTGGGCGTCCAGCGGGGTCGCCAAGCAGGGGCGGGTCGTCCTTGGCCAGGCTGAGCAGCTGATGTTCAGGGCGGGTGGCTGGCAGAAGGCCCGCCAAGAGCAGCAGATGCGGGAGTGGTTCGGCGAGGAGCCGGACTACCTCATCACCCTGGCCGCCGACTACTGCTCCCAGTGCACCGATGCTGAGTTCTGCGCCCTGGTCGAACACGAGCTGTACCACATAGCCCAGGCTACCGACGAGTTCGGCGCACCCAAGTTCAGGCAGGACGGGATGCCTAAGCTCTACCTGCGTGGCCACGACGTCGAAGAATTTATCGGGGTGGTGAGGCGCTACGGTGCCAGCGAAGACGTACAGCAGCTGATCGACGCTGCAAGTCGGCCGCCCGAGGTGGCCAAAATCAACATTGCGAGGGCCTGTGGAACCTGCCTGCTGAAGTCGGCGTAGTTTTGACAGGCGCTTGACGGAACCCAATCTATGGCAGCCCTGAGCAACGAGGTGAAGGCCTTCATCGTTCAGGCGCTGGCCTGCTTCGATACGCCATCTCAGGTGGCAGAGGCCGTCAAAAACGAATTCGGGATCGAGGTAAGCCGCCAGTCGGTAGAGAGCCACGATCCAACCAAACGCGCGGCACAGCGCCTGGCTAAGCGCTGGGTGGTGCTCTTCGAAGACACCCGCAAGCGTTTCCGCGAGGAGACGGCAGAGATACCAATCGCCAACCGAGCCTATCGCCTCCGCACCCTGGGCAGGATGGCGGAGAAGGCCGAGAACATGCGCAACCTCGCCCTGACTGCCCAGCTGCTGGAGCAGGCAGCCAAAGAGGTCGGCGATGTCTACGTGAACCGTCAGACCAAGGCAGACGTACCGCAGGACAACCAGGTGCCGACCAGCATCCGGGTCGAGGTAGTGAACGCGAGGAAGCCAGATGCCGACGCTTAACGTCCCGCAGGCGCGCTTTCTCCAGATGGAACACAAGTTCCGTGGCTTCGTGGCCGGGTTCGGCTCCGGCAAGACCTGGGTAGGCTGCGCAGGCATCTGCAAGCACGTGTGGGAGTGGCCCCGGATCAACTCCGGCTACTTCGCGCCGACCTACCCGCAGATTCGCGACATCTTCTTCCCGACCATCGAGGAGGTCGCCTTCGACTGGGGCCTTAAGGTCAAGACGAAGGAGAGTGACAAGGAGGTCGAGTTCTACAGCGGCGGCCAATACCGCAGCACAACCATCTGCCGCTCGATGGAGAAGCCGCAGACCATCGTCGGCTTCAAGATCGGGCACGGCCTGGTCGATGAACTCGACGTTTTGCCCAAGCTAAAGGCTGAACACGCCTGGCGCAAGATTATCGCCCGGATGCGCTACAGCGTGCCCGGGCTCAAGAACGGTGTAGACGTCACCACGACCCCCGAGGGGTTCAAGTTCGTCTATCAGCAGTTCGTGAAGCAGCTGCGCGAGAAGCCGGCGCTGAACGACATGTACGGCCTGGTCCAGGCCAGCACGTTCGACAACGAACTGAACCTGCCGCCGGACTACATCCCGTCGCTGAAGGAGTCGTACCCAGAGCAGTTGATCATGGCCTACCTGAACGGCCAGTTCGTCAACCTGACGTCTGGGACGATCTACACCGCCTACGACCGCAAGCTCAACGGCAGCCAGGAGACTATCCAGCCTGGCGAGGCTCTGTTCATCGGCATGGACTTCAACGTCGGCAAGATGTCGGCAATCGTCCATGTGAAGCGCCTGGGTCTGCCGCACGCGGTGGACGAGATCATCAACGGGTACGACACGCCCGACATGATCAAGCAGATCAAAGAGCGCTACTGGCTCTACGACGGCAACGACTACCGCAATACTCGCCAGATCCGGGTCTATCCGGACGCCTCGGGCGACTCTCGCAAGTCCGTCCGGGCCAGCGAGACCGACATCTCCCTGCTCAAGCAGGCCGGCTTCATCGTCTCGGCCCCCGGCGCAAACCCGCCGGTCAAGGATCGCATCAACTCCATGAACGCCATGTTCTGCAACGCAGCAGGGCAGCGCCGCTACCGCATCAACGCCGACAAGTGCCCGACCTATGCCGATGACCTTGAGCAGCAGATCTGGGGCGACAACGGCGAGCCGGACAAGAAGCAGGGCAACGACCACCGGCCCGACGCCGGCGGCTACTTCATCCACAAAGAGTACCCAATCAACAAGTACTCCCTCGCAGGTGTTTCCTAATGGGCGTAGTCCGATACCTCAGCGACAAGCTGGTGAACCTGGTGGCGCACCTGGGCACCGAGCGCGACAAGGCATCGGGCTCGACGTATGCGCCGGTGATCCTGACCGACGAGCAGCTGATCAATGCCTACCGGGGCGCTTGGTTGCCGCGAAAGATCGTGGACATCCCGGCCCTGGACGCAACGCGCCGGTGGCGGGCATGGCAGGCTGACAAGGCCCAGATCGAGAAAATCGAGGCTGAGGAGGTTCGCCTTGACCTTCGAGCCAAGGTGAAGCAGGCCATGACCCGGGCCCGACTGTTCGGCGGGGCGGCCATCTTCATCGGCACGGGAGAAACGAACACTGCGGCGCCGCTGAACCCTGAGCGAATCCAGTCAGGCGGCCTCAAGTACCTGGCCGTCATGAATCGCCGGCAGCTGTCCCCGACCGAGATCGAGCAAGATCCCCAGTCGGAGCGCTTCGGCAAGCCCAAGGCCTACCGCCTGGCTGATAGCCAGCTGGAGATCCACCCATCACGCCTGGTGATCTTCTCCGGGGCAGAGCATCCCGACCCTGACCTGGCCCCGGCCAACATCTTCGGCTGGGGTGATTCGGTCCTCCAGGCGATTTTCGAAGCAATCAAGCAGTCGGATGGCACCATGGCCAACGTGGCCAGCCTGGTGTTCGAGGCCAAGGTCGACGTCATCCGCATCCCTGACTTCATGCAGAGCCTGCAGGACGACGGATACCGCAAGCAGGTGCTGGAACGCATCACCCTGGCAGCCACTGCCAAGGGCATCAACGGTGCGCTGCTGCTGGACAAGGAAGAGGAATATGAGACGAAGTCGGCGAGCTTCGGCACGTTGCCTGACATCATCGACCGATTCCTGCAGGCCGTATCCGGTGCGGCCGACATTCCGGCTACCCGTTTGCTCGGGCAGTCGCCTTCCGGCCTGAACTCCACCGGCGAGGCCGACCTTCGCAACTACTACGACCGCATCCAGGCGCTGCAAGAACTGGACATCACCCCGGCCCTGAAGCTGCTCGATGACTGCCTGATCCGCTCGGCGCTTGGCTCCAGGCCGACCCAGATCCACTACGTGTGGAACCCTCTCTGGCAGCCGACGGCGAAAGAGCGGTCCGAGATCAGCAAGCAGACGGCCGAGACCGTCAAGATCCTTGGCGAAACGAAGCTCTGGCCTGAAGACGCGCTGAGCAAGGCAGCTACCACGCTGCTGGTCGAGCAAAGCGTTCTGCCGGGCCTTGAGGCGGCAATCGCCGAGTTCGGGGCGGAGCTGCCTGACGAAGAAGAGCCAGACGACGCTACGGCCACGCCCTGAGGTAAACCATGCACATCACTGACACAGTCAGCCTGGGCGACACCAGGCTGAACGATTCCGGCTACCTGGAAGCTTTTGCGCTCACTGCGCGCACCGGCATTCAGCAGTACCTAGGCGCCGAAGTAGGTCGGCCTGACCTGAAGGTCGTGAACGTCTACCGCGACGAGAAGGAGGTCTTCTCCAAACGCTCGCTGGAGTCGTTCTCCAAGATCCCGATGACCAACGACCACCCGGGCCAGCCGGTCACGGCCGCCAACTGGAAGCAGGTGGCCGTGGGCACCACTGGCGACGAGGTTCTGCGCGACGGCGAGTACCTGAAGATCGGCCTGAAGATCACCGACGGTGACGCCGTAGCCGCGGTGCAGGCCGGCAAGCGCGAACTGAGCGTGGGCTACAGCTGCGAACTGGTCTGGGAGGACGGGGAAGCCCCGGACGGCACCAAGTACCAGGCCAAGCAAACCAACATCATCGCCGACCACATCGCCATCGTTCAGCGCGGGCGGGCCGGCAGCCGGGCAAGCATTGGCGATTCCTGGCCACAACACACCCCAACCCCCGAGGAAAAACCCATGACCCTGAAGACGGTTACCGTCGACGGCATCCCGGTTGAAGTAACCGACCAGGGCGCCGTTGTCATCGCCACCCTGCAAGGCCGCCTGGCCGACGCCGCCACCAAGCTCAGCACCACCGAGGCTGCGCACGCCACTGCAATGGCAGCCAAGGACGCTGACCTGGCCAAGAAGGATGCCGAGATCGACGACCTCAAGTCCAAGCAGATCACCGACGCGCAGATCGACGAGCGCGTGAAGGCCCGCGGCGACCTGATCGCCAAGGCCAAGGCCATCCACGACGGCGACTACGCCGGGAAGAGCGATGCCGAGATCCGCAAGGCCGTGGTCATCGCCAAGATCGGTGACGCTGCCATCGCCGGCAAGACCGATGCCTACATCGATGCGCGGTTCGACCTGCTGGTCGAGGACGCCGCCAAGGACCCGGTCCGCCAGCACCTGATCAATCAGGACGGCAGACCGCCGAAGCCCAATGACAATGGCCAGCAGGCCTACGAGCAGCGTCTGAACGACGCCTGGAAAGGGGGTGCCAAGTAATGGCCGTTCAAACCAGCTACACCGCGACCATTCGCGCCGGCCTGCCGGGCATGATCGTGGACATGATCTCGAAGACCCTGATCTCCCGAACCGTTGAGGCTGCTGGAGGCTTGGCGTTCGGCGTCCCGGTTATCCAGGGCACTGCCGATAAGGCTGGCCGCGCTGCCACCACCGGCGACACCGCTGCCAAGTTCGTCGGCATCAGCGTCCGCGATCGCTCGGTCAAGGCCGAGGCCAACCAGTACAGCCAGTACGAATCGGCCCGCGTGATGACCAAGGGCGCCATCTGGGTGACGGCTTCCGTGCAGGTAGCCGCTGGTGACCCGGTCTACTTCGTGCCGGCCACCGGCGTCTGGACCAACGTGGCCACCAGCAACGTGCTGGTCGCGAACGCCCGCTTCGACACCAGCACCACCGGTGCCAACCAACTCGCTCAAGTCCGCCTGGGCTAAGGAGAAACCATGCGACACATTCAGCTCCTCGATGCTCAGGCCGCCCTGGGTTTCGTGGTATCCCAGACCTCGTACATCGAGCGTCAGGTGAACGAGATCGTCTATGCGGACATCCAGTACCCGCAGCTGATCCCGGTCGACACCTCGGCCCCCGAGTGGATCAAGACCGTCACCTACTACTCGGCCGACAAGGTCGGTAAGGCCGACTGGATCAACGGCAATGCCGATGACATCCCGCTGGCCAGCACCGAGCGCTCGAAGTTCGAGACCCAGATCCACATGGCTGGTATCGGCTACGGCTACGGCCTGGAAGAGATCAGCCAGGCGCAGATGCTCGGCATCAACCTGACCGCTGATGACGCCATGGCGGCCCGCCGGGCCTACGAGGAAATGGTCGACCGCGTTGCCCTGCTGGGTGACTCGTCGAAAGGCTTCTCAGGCCTGTTCAACTTCCCAGGCGTCACCGCCGGCACCGCCGTCACCGGCAACTGGGCTACCGCGACCGCCGACCAGATCCTGGCCGACGTGAACACCGCCCTGACTGTGCAGGCCCAGGGCACGCTGTTCACTGCGTTCTCCGACACCCTGCTGCTGCCGTACAGCAAGTTCCTGTTGCTGGCCACCCGCAAGGTGAACGAGCAGGGCCTTGAGTCGATCCTGACCTACCTGCAGCGCAACAACGTGTACACCGCGCAGACCGGTCGCCCGCTGATGATCAAGGGTCTGAACGGCCTTGACACCGCCGGCGCAGGCAGCACCGCACGCATGATCAGCTACCGCCGTGACCCTTCGGTCCTGAAGATGCACATCCCGATGCCTCACCGCTTCCTGCCTGTGTACCAGGCCGGCCCGATCCGCTGGGAAGTGCCGGGCATCTTCCGCCTGGGCGGCGTGGACGTTCGCCGTCCTGCCGAAGTCCGCTACACCGACGGAATCTAAGGGGGTCACATGGCTAAGGTAACCAACACCCATAGCAAGACCCCTATCGGCCTGCCTGACGGCTCCGTGGTGCCTCCTGGCGGCACCATCGATGTCCCGCAGTGGGTCGACTACAGCAAGCGTCAGAATCTGGCGTTCTACGTCGAATCCGGCGTGCTGGTCGTAGAGGCTGGCGAGCCGTCTGAGCTGACCAAGGAGGACCTGATCGCCAAGCTCAAAGCGCTTGGTATCGAGGTCGGCGCCAATGCCAAGCCTGAAACCCTGCAGAAGCGCCTGGCCGAGGCTGAAGCCAAGGCCAAGGCAGACGCCATCGCCAAGCTCAAGGAAAAGGGCGTTGAAGTCGGCGACGACGTCACCCTGGAAGAACTGCAGGCCGAACTGGCCAAGCACCAGTAACAACCACGGGCGGTTCGCCGCCCACTTATTCGAGAGCGATGATGGCTGACTACTACGGTACCGTGGCAGGCGCTGATGCCTACCACTCGGCCCGTGGCAATGCCGCCTGGGCGGCTGCTACTCAGGCCGACAAGGAAGCGGCACTGGCGCGAGCCTCAGCCTACATCGACGGCCTGGGAACCCAGCTGCCGACCACCGGCTGCGTTCTGTCGTTCCCCGGCCGGAAGGTCGGCGGGCGCGACCAGGCGCTGCAATGGCCGCGCACCGGCGCAACAGACCGAAACGGCGACCCGATCGATGCCGGCTCGGTTCCGCGCGAGGTTGAACAGGCCACCTACGAAGGAGCGCTGCGTGAGCTGACGAAGCCTGGCAGCCTGAACCCTGACTATGTGGCATCCAAGGCCGTGAAACGCGCCAAGGTAGGCCCGCTGGAAACCGAGTTCTTCGGGCCAGAGGATGTCGACGGCCAGCCCAACAAGCCGGTGGTCGGCATCATCAACGACATCCTGGCACCCATCATGGTGCTGCGGTGCCCGCTGCCGGCAGTGGTGGTCGTGTGAATCAGGCAGAGCTCATCCGGCAGATTGAGGCCATGGAGCCGGCCATGGCCAAGGCCTACCTTGACCAGATCCGGGCAACGCTGGACGCGGCCACCATTGCCGAGATCGAGCGCTTGATCGAAGCCCGCGACGACTCTGCCCTGGGGGATATCCTGGCGGTTGGTGTGTTCGCCGCGCTGATGGAGTTGATCCGGTCGGGCTACATGGCCGGCGCCAAGGCAGAGGCTGGCAGCGTACAGCGCAGTCTGGGAAGGCAGGAGCTTGATGTGAACGCCCAAGGCGCTCAGTCATGGCTGGCGCAGCACATCGCCAACCTGAAAGCGCAGATGGCCATGGATCAGGTCGATGGCATCAGCGTTACGGTTTCCTCTGGCCTGCAGGCCGGCAGAAGCCCGCGCCAGATCGCCCTGGACCTGGCCGGTCGTGTGAGCAAGCAGACCGGGCGGCGCACAGGCGGAACGGTAGGGCTGCCGGGCAATTTCTCACAGTACGTGGCCGATGCCCGCACCCAGTTGCGCAGCGGCGATCCTGAGCAGCTGCGCAAGTACCTGACCCGCACCCGTCGCGACAAGCGCTTTGATTCCATGGTCATGCGAGCGCTGAAGGCTGGAACGCCGGTGAGCAGTTCTGATGCCGACCGCATCGCAGGGCGTTACGCCGACCGCCTTCTGCAGACCCATGCACAGATGATTGCCCGCACCGAGGCGCTTGAATCGTTCAGCGCTGGCCGGGACCGGGTGTATGAGCAACTGGTCGAGCGCGGCCTGCCGCGGGAAGCCATCGTCAAGGACTGGGAGACCAGGCGAGACGAGAAGGTGCGCAACAGCCACGCCGGCATGCAGGGTCAGACCCGGGCGCTGGGCGAGCCATTCAGCACCAACTCTGGCGCACTCCTGCGGTACCCGGGTGACCGGTCCCTGGGCGCTGGGTGGGACGAAACCGCGAATTGCCGGTGCCAGGCCCGGTACACCATAAGGGCGAACTATGCGCGACGAGATGCAGGAAATCTTCGGGGAGCTCTTCGATGACGTCTTCGCGGAGTCGGTGACCGCCTTCACTGGCGAGTACATGGGCCCAGGCGTCTTCGATCCGGTTACCGAGGAAACCACGGCGCAGCCCGTGATCTACGCAGGTCGCGGCGTCTTCCATGAGTACGATGAAAAGCGTGTCGATGGGCTGAACGTCAAGTCCGGCGACATCCAACTCATTGCGCTAACCAACGAAGTGGCCGGCCGTCCAGACATCGGCCACCTGGTGGAGACGACCGACAACGTCGGTATTCTCGGCATGCCCGCTAAGGGCTATCGCATCGTTCGCGTGGGCGGTGATCCTGCCGGCGTGCATCATGACCTGCAGCTGAGGAAGGCGTGATGGCCAAGCAAAGAGGAGGGCGCGCTTGGAGCGTGCCGCCGTCGGCGTTCATTGGCGTGGTCGAAGACGCCCTGGCCGATCGGCACCGATCGATCACCCTGGCAATGCTGGGCGAGATCGTACTGCGGGCACCTGTGGATACCGGGCGCTTCCTGGCCAACAACATCGTCAGCATCGGCTCTCCGGTCTTCTATTCCCTTGACGCCTACGACAAGAGCGGTCGGGAGACGGTCGCGAAGGGTGAGAGCGTGCTGTCTGGGCTTGAGCCTTACACCGTCACCTACATCCAGAACAACCTGGTGTACGCCGGGGCGCTCGAGGACGGCCACTCCCGGCAGGCTCCCGCAGGTATCTACGGCATCGCCTTCTACGGCGTGACACAGGCCTACGACAAATGACCTTCGAACAAATCCGGGCCATCGTCACTGGGCGCATGGCGCAGTGGGCGGGCATACCCGCATCCGCTGTCGATTACCCGAACAACCCGCAGGGGCCGTTCGACCCGTCCGGCAAAACCATCTGGGCAAGGCTGGCGGATGTGCCAGGGTTGTCCAGCGCACCGGAGACCGGCATCGGCCCATGCGTTCGCCGGACCGGCATCATCATGGTTCAGCTGTTTGTGCCCAGCTACAAGGGCACCTTGGCCATCACCAAGGCAGCCGACACGCTGGTTCAGCACTTCGAGTTCTACAGCGACCCCACCGGCCCCTTTGAGTGCTATGCGGCCTCGGCCAATACCATCGGCGATGACGGCCACGGCTGGTACCAGGTCAACGTCAGCGTGCCATACCGGGCCTACTGAGCCATCAACATCCACCGCCACATGGCGGTTTTTTTACGCCTATCGATAGGAGAAACCGCATGTCGAGCGGAGCCAAGGTCCAGCTGGCCTGGATCAAAGAAGTAACCCCCGGCGTGACGCCGGCCGGCGACTGGAACGTGCTGACGCGAATCAGCAACGGCCTGATGCCGACCTTCAACTCGGAAGAGAACAACGAAATCGGCTTCACCCGCATGTCGCAGGGCACGGCCCAGACCACCGTGGACGTTGGTGGCGATATCGAGAACAAGTGGCGCTTCGGTGCGCTGGACGAGTTCATGGCATCCTGCTTCGGCAAGGCCTGGGCCAGCAACCAGCTCACCATGGGCGACGACCGCATCACCTTCTCGATCGCCTCCTACGCGACCGACATCGGTGTGTCGGCCATCGCCCGCGGTGTGCAAGTCGCCACCATGAACTTCGATTTCCCAGGCGATAACGAGGTCACGGTCACCACGACCATGGCGGCGCGCGCCTGGGATGACAAGGGCGACAACACCTCGTTCATCATCAACGCCCAGCCCGAGACCAGCCAGCGCCGCTTCAGCTTCAAGGACATCAGCGGCCTGAAGATCAACGGCGTCCAAGTCGGCGAGGACAACGCCTGCGTCGACAGCTTCAACCTGCAGTTCGACAACGCCGTCCAGACCCAGCGCTGCATCGGCAATGGCAACCCGTACCCTGGCAACATCATTGCCACCACCTTCACCCCGTCCGGTGCGATCACCATCAGCTGGTCGAAGATGGCCTACGAACTGTGGAAGGCGCAGAAGACCAACGACGCGATCAGCCTGGAATTCACCATCGGCAATGCCGACGGCGGCTACAAGTTCCTGATCCCCGAGATGGAAGTGACCGCTGACTGGCCTGATGGCGGCTCGACCGACATCATCCAGGTGGAACTGAACTACACCGCCCGCCGCGTGGCCCCGACCATCACCCGCCTGCCGGCGCCGATCGTTGTGGCTGCCGTGGATGTCACCCCGGCCACCCTGAGCGTTGCAGTGGGCGACACCGGCGACCTCGAAGTCGTGGTCACCCCGGCCGGTGCCAGCCAGCAAGTCACCTGGACCAGCTCCGCCCCGGCCATCGCCAGCGTGAGCGAGACCGGCCTGGTCAAGGGCCTGACAGTCGGCACCGCCACCATCACCGCGACCAGCGCTGTAGACGGCACAAAGACCGACACCTGCGCTGTCACCGTTACCGCTTAACCCTTTGCCCGGCGCGCCCTGCGGTGTGCGTCGGGCCTTTTACCGCAGAGGAATACCATGGGCATCACCATTGCAAAGAAGCCTGAGCTGGACATCAACGGCGAGCGCTGGGTGCACTTCAAGGTCGGCCCGGACGGCCTGGCCGTGAAATGCGACAAGGGGCCGGACACTGCATCGATTCTGGTCGCATCCATCGCCAACCCGATCTACAAGTCGCACCAGGCTGTGATCCGCCGACACCTTGCCGCGCTGAACCAGCAGGCCGGCGTGGGAACCGCGGGCTTCACCATCGATTCCATCCCAGACGTCGAACTCGAAACCGACGACGACCTGTTCATCGACCTGGCGGCAAAGCACCTGATCAAGGATTGGCAGGGTATCGATGTCGAGGAACGCCCGGGCGAGCCAGCCAAGTACACCCCGCAGCTGTGCAAGGCGCTGATTGAGCAGCTGCCCAGCATCTACTTCCTGGCCCTGCGCACCGGCCTGGACATCGCCAAGCGCATCGAGGAGCAGGCCCAGGCCACTGCGGAAAAGCAGTAGCGGCATATCGCTGGGGTAGGGACTGGGCCGGGCCGGAAAACGAGAAAAAGCGCTGGAAGCATGAGCGCCTCGGGTTGAAGCCCCAAGAGCCGCCAGAGATCGACGATGTGGTCGCCGAGATCCTGGAGGCCTACGGGCACATCGGCCGGTCCCGGCAGTACGTCGGCATGATCGGCGCGCCGGCCCCGATCGCACCGTCTGCGATCACCGAATACCTCGACCGCTACCCCTCGGTGATATGCCGCGAAGAGTTCGATGCCTCCATCTTCGCCCTGGACGACGAGTTCCGCCGGCGGTGGGATGAACAGCAGGAGCAGGAGCGGCAGAAGAGCGCCAAGCGTTGAAGGCCATGTCTTCACTGGATTGTGATAAATTCAGCACAAATCAGGGAGATTTGATATGAACGATGGCTCAAGCCCGCTTGCGGGACTATTTCTGCTCGCGGCTTCCTTCGCGATTTACTTCCTTCCAACCTTTGTTGCTGCGAAGCGAGGCCACCCCAATGGCACCTCGATCTTCCTGTTGGATTTGTTCTTGGGGTGGACAGGCATTGGCTGGCTGGCAGCTCTGATCTGGTCTGCATCTGCAATCCGTAAAGAATCAGGATCAGCTCCAAGTGAGCCAGCCAAAACCGATGCATACGGAAAACTTGAGCGTCTCGCTGCCCTGAAAGACAAAGGGCATATCACGCCAGAAGAGTACGAGCGAGAGAAAGCTAAGCTGCTCAACAGCTGATAACGAATCATCCAAGAACCCGCCTAGTGCGGGTTTTTTTATGCCCGGAGAAAGACATGGCGCAGGAATCAAGGCTTGCGATAACGATCGATTCCCGTAGCGCCAAAAGGAACGCTGACGATCTGACGGCTTCGCTGGAGAAAATGGAGCGTGCCGGCGATGGTGCAAATTCAACGACCGAAGGGCTTTCGTCCAGCCTCGACGAGCAGAGAAAGGAACTGTCCCAGCTGCTCGGTCAGATCAATCCGACCGTGGCGGCTCTTGGGCGCCTGGATGACATGCAGGAAAAGCTGGCCAAGTTCAAGAAATCCGGCGTTGTCGAGAGCGACACCTTTGTGGAGTACACCAATCGCATAAACACGATGCGTGAGGCTCTGGGCGACACATCGGACGGCATGAACAGGGCAGGCATGTCAGCTAAGGCCTACCAGGCGGCCCTACGAGGCCTACCTGCGCAGTTCACTGATATCGCTGTAAGCCTCCAGGCCGGCCAGGCGCCGCTTACTGTATTCCTGCAGCAGGGCGGCCAGCTCAAGGATATGTTCGGGGGCGTTGGGCCGGCTGCAAAGGCAATGGGTGGGTACATCCTTGATCTGATCAATCCGCTAACGGTAGCTGCCGCAGCTGCTGCAACACTTGGCGTAGTCTTCTACGACGTTGAGAAGCAGATCAGCGCATTCAACGCTTCCTTGTTCCAAGGCGGCGCGAACTCAGGTCAGACAGTTGAATCACTGGCTGAGATTGCGAAGTCTGCTGCCAGCCTAACAGGCAGCCTTTCGAGCGCGAAAGATGCAGTAACCGCATTGGCTGCAGCTGGCCATACGAGTGAAATACAGTTCAGGAACCTTGCCCAGGCCGCAACGGCAGTGAGCAAGTTCACCGGACAAAGTGCGGCGGACGTCGGAAAGGCATTCGGCGACCTTGGCGACAATGCCACCAAGGCTGCTCAGAAGATCAGTTCGGAATATGGTCTGCTAACCGCGGCGCAGTATGAGGTCATCCGTGGACTTGACGAGCAAGGCAAGCGCCAACAAGCGCTGGACACCCTGAGCGAGTCGCTGAACAAGAATGCCCAGGAGCGGCTCCGGCGTTATCGCGAATCCCTGTCTGATATTGAGCGCGACTGGCAGGACATCGGAACAGCTATCAGCAACGCCTACAGCCAGGTGAAGGGTGAACTCTTCCCTGATGACGCCAAGCAGATGGAGATTGCTCAGCGAATTCTTGACACTCGCAAGGAAGGCGGCTTCGTTGGTGCGCTATCCAACCTGTTCAGCTTCGGTGACAACACCAACCAGGCGCTACGGGAGCAGATCAAACTGATCACCGAGCGGCGCGGAGCAGCAGCCGCTGCTGCCAAGGCTGAGGCAGAGATCACCACGCGAGAGCAGCGCCGGATAGAAACGTCCAAGCAGCTTGCTGACTTGGCGAAATCTGCAAGGACGCAGACGCAGAAGCTGCAGGACGATCTAAAGGATCTGGACAAGACAAAGGCTGAGTCCATAAAAAACGGTGGGTTTGGCGCGAAAGAAGAGGCCGACTACGCCAAGGCCCGCAAGAACATCGAGCAGGAAATCGCGGACATCAAAACCCGCGAGGCGAAGAAGAGCGCACCTAAGAACGTCAACCGTGGCGTGGCTGAGGCGGAAAACACCTTCGCTCGCCTGTATGGCCAGTACGACCCAGCGGCTCAGGCCGCCAGGGCGCTGACCAAGGAACAGGGCCAACTCGACCTGGCCCTGAGCAAGGGCAAGATCACCCAGGAGGAATACAGCAAGGCGCTGGCCCAAGCCTCGATCAACTACGCTGCTGCCATAAAAGGTGCCAAGGGCCTGACGGCTGCCGAGCAATATCGGGCGCAACTGGAGCGGCAACTGCAAACTGATCGTGAAGAAAATAGGGTCAATGCCGCAGCTGTCGGAACGGGCGACCTGCAAGCGGAGCGAGCAAGAAGTCAGATTCAGCTGGTCCGCGACACGAACACCACGATTCAGAATCTGATGACCGAGAGGGATCGGACTGAATCAGAAAGAGAAAAACAGGCCATCCAAAGGCAGATCGACCTACAGCGTGAGTACCTGCCTCAGCGCATAGCTGAGATGCAAAACGGTTGGGCGATGATGGACCAGGCCATGCTCAACCCGATCAACGGGTGGACGGCTGCCGTGCAGAACTTCGGTAACCAGGCGCGCGACATTGCCGGGCAAACGCAGTCGATCTTCTCCAACGCATTCAACACCATCTCGACCGATATCACCGACGCGATCATGAGCGGGCAGCTGTCCATGAGCACGCTTGGCGATATCGCTTCGAACGTGGTGCGCGAGATCATCGCCGGTTTCGTGAAGATGGGCGTGCAGATGGCGCTGAATGCTGCGCTGAACGCCACTCTCGGCACCGCTGCGGCCGGCCAGAGCATGATCCTGGCGGGTACCACGGCCACGGCCTGGGCACCGGCGGCGGCGATGGCATCCCTTGCAACGCTGGGCGCCAACTCCGTGCCAGCGGCAGCCGCGCTGACCTCGACCACAGCCCTGGCATCCAGCCTGGCTGTGATCCCGGGTTTCGCCACCGGTGGTTACGTGTCTGGCGCCGGTACCGGCACCTCCGACAGCATCATGGCCAGGCTCAGCGACGGCGAGTTCGTGGTGAATGCCGCGGCGACCAAGCGCAACCGGGCGCTGCTGGAGGCGATCAACTCGAATGAGCGGGTATCGGTGGCTGGTGGTGGCGGCTCGGTTGTTTCGACTCAATCGTCCGGTGGCATCCAGGCGCCCGTGGTCGCCCAACCAAACGTCACCGTGAACCTAATCGAAGACCGGTCCCGTGCCGGCACTGTTGATCAGCGCACCGGTGACGACGGCCAGCTGCAGATCGACGCCTTCGTGGCTGACATCTGGGGCGGGGGCGAGCGGGCTCAGGCGATCGAGGCGGCCTACGGGCTTTCGCGCAACCCAACGTAGGGAAACCACATGACTACCGAAACCGACGAGGCCGATGACGGGCCGGGCGCAACTGTGCCCGATCCCGTTCTCCCGCCTGATGAGAAAGAGCTCCTGCTGCAACGGCGGCTCGCCCGCATCGAGGAAGCGCTGGGCCTCAGCCCGATCACCTAAAAATCAGGAGATACACATGAAACAGCAAGCAGTGGCAGAAACCAAATTCCCAATTGGTCGGGCGAAGTCATTCCTCCTGGATCATGACTGGGTCGAGATAACCCGCGGTGAGCCGGTCGACTTGGCTGACTTCGATTTGGGCGTGTGCTTCCAGTGCGGGCTAGCAACCATCACCCGAGATGGCGAGATCTTGCCAGCCACGTCCGAGCTCGAAGTGGAAACGTCGCAGAACGGGTCTGATTGGGTCCCTGCATTCAAGGGTTCGTGGACCCAGCAGTCGCTTGATACCAGCGAGCACGGGATTCAGGTCGAAAGCAACGGCCTCGTACACGTCCGCGCTCGCAAGTCAGTGCAGGAAAACCGTGACGTGCGAGATGACGCAGCTATCAGGGTTCGGCGCAAGGCGGGGCCAAGCGCCGAGATTTGTCAGCCCTCCTGACCTCCTGATTGTGCGCTAGCACGCTCGTCATTGATGCGCTCGATGTCCTTCAGGATGAGATCAATCGAAGATCCTAGGCGGCCTAGGGCTTGATGAAGGAATGCGTTGCACCGCTCATCCTTAGAATCAAGCTCCCCGTATTGGCCAAGTAGCGTTTTGAACTTGTTCAGTTCGTCTCTGGCGACGCTGTGTCGTCCGGTCATGTTTCTCTCCTTATTCACCTATGAAACCCCACTTCCCTTGCTGGGCCCTCACGCCCAGGAAGCGGAGGCGGTCGAGCATAGGTCAGATAGCCATCACATTGCTATCTAGGCCATGCCCTTGACGAGGAACGGCAATGATTCAATACCCGGCAGAATTGCCACTTCCTCTGCAGGAGGGGTATGGGCTGAGCACGGTGGACCCGATGCTTGCCACTCAGATGGTAACGGGGCGCACGCGGTACCGAATCCGGCACCGCTACGTTCCCACGGAAGTGCGGTTCAACTTCAATTTCAGCCAGGCTGAGGCGGGGTTATTTGAGGCCTGGTACGCCCGCACCCTCAACAATGGGCTGGAGTGGTTCGAGATTCGGCTGCAGACGCCAGCCGGATTCATGATCTACCAAGCCCATTTCAAGAGCATACCGGCCGGGCCAGACCTAACCCAGATCACGCGCTGGCGGTATTCGGCCGTAGTCCAGCTCAAAGAGCGGCCATTGATCCCGCCTGGCTGGGAGCAGTTCCCGCAGTACTGGCTGAACAAAGAGATCATCGACTTGGCGATCAACAGGGAGTGGCCTGAAGCATGAGCCTGATTGAGGAGTGCTACGCCTCGGGCAGGGGTGAGCTGGTCGACACGATCGAAGCCAGGAAGGAGGGGGGCACCGTATCCCACCTGTACTGCTCCGGCTGGGAGGACCGGGTGTGCACCACCGAGGACGGTCGGACGCTGACGTTTGTGGCCATGGCCATGGACCTGGCCTTGCCGAAGAACGACAACAGCGCGTTCCAGAACCTGGTCCTCGGCCTGGACAACGTGACCGGGGAGGTGCAGGAGGTCGTGGAGGAGGCGAAGGCAACCGGCGACCGCTTCATCATCACCTTCCGGCGCTACCTTGCTGAAGACCTGTCGTTCCCGCAGGAGCGGTACCGGATGACGCTGCTGAGCCGGGAGTATGAAGACGACGTGGCCAAGCTCACTGCCGGATTCTTCGACCTGCTCAACACCAACGGTCTGCGTACCGTGCTGACCACCACCCTGGCACCTGGCCTCAAGTACCTCTAACCATGATCGAGAAATTCATGCGCGCCCCGTATCGCGAGGGTGCACGGGGGCCTATTGCCTTCGATTGCTGGGGGCTTTGCATAGCCGTGCGCCACCAGGTATTCGGCCTGCCGCTGCTGCCCAGCCTGGGCGCCGTGGGCAAGAACAAGCCCAGAGCCAATACCGAGGCCTATCACGACCTGCGCCAGGGCATGGAGGAGTGCCAGCCCGAGCCCGGAGCCATTGCGGCAGTGTTCCGCGGCTCGCTGTGCCTGCACGTAGGCGTCGTGGTGGAAAGCGAGGGCCGGCTCAAGGTGCTGGACACAAACCCCGGCGGCGCCTGCCTCCGGACAACCGGCGAGTTTGAAGCCGCTCACCCCAAGGTGGTCTATTACCGTGATCGAGTTCTACCCGAACAAGCTGAGTGATACGGCGCCTCTCGGCACCTGGAAGACTGGCCGCCGTATGTCGATCGAGGAGTGGCTGAAGGCACTGGCCCCATCCTACGAGCGCCGGGAAAGCCCGCCAATCAGCGTTGTGCTGAACGACGAGGTGATCGAGCAGCACCTGTGGCACAAGGTAAAGTTCAAGCCCGCTGACCTGCTGCAGATCTACCGCGAGCCGAAGGGCACTGACCCGTTCTCCATCACCTTCGCGCTGTTCAAGGGCGTCAAGGCGGTGGCGAAGGCGATGATGCCAAAGATGCCAGGCATGCCATCCAGCGCTGGCACCCAGCAGGGCGATCCCCTGACCGAGGCCAGCGCCAAGGGCAACAAGGTCAAGCTGGGCGACCCGGTGCGGCAGATCGCCGGCCACCAGCGGGTTTACCCGTCGTACCTGACCCAGCCACGCCGCTACCACCTGGCTCCCCGTGACCAGCGCGTCGAAATGCTGCTCTACATCGGCGAGGGTGAATACGAAGTCCCATCCACCAAGGTGAAGGTTGGCGAAACCCCGCTGATATCCCTCGGCGCAGATGCTTCGTTCACGATCTACCCGCCAGGCGCTGACCTTTCGGCAGATCCGGCTCACATCAACTGGTTCAACGTGCCCGAGGTTGGGGCAAGCTCCAGTGGATCGGCCGGCCTGGAGCTGACGATGGCAACCGAACTCACCCGTTCGGCCACGGCTTCGGCCTACCAGTTCGTTGGCGACACCATCAGCGTTCCGGCCGGCTCCGGCCAGTTCCCGGCCGACTGGTCGAACGGCATCATCATTCGGGTGCTGTCCCCTTACACCTACACGGTGATCGACGGCGGCGCCGGGCGCGACATCATCCGCGGCCCGCTGGAAATGCTGAACCCAACGGTTGGCATGCTGATCGAGGTTGCTGGTGCGAACGCCGGGCTGTACGTGGTGAACAGCTATACGCCATACAGCCCTGGCGTGCCTGCCAACCCGGGTACTGCGTCCACGCTGACCGGTTCGGCTGCGCCAAGCCGCTACGACTTCAACGTCACGCCTCTGACGTTCAGCCTGGTGCGTGGCGGATCCACGTACCCGATCACGCTCAACACGGCAACGACCGACCTCGCTGGACTGGTATCCGCACTGAACACCCAGCTCAGTGGCAAGCCGTTCCAGGCGCAGCAAAGTAGCGGGCGCGTGCGCTTCGTTGAGGTGACGCCATTTGCCGGCCAGGCCATCACCGCCACCGGCGCATCGACCATCTTGGGATCATCCCCAGTAGGAGCGACAGGGACGGCAACCACCAGCGCAATACCCGAGCAGCCAGCTGAAATGACGCTGGACTACGACGGCGGCGCGCCAGTGGTGGGCCTTGCGCTTGGCCAAGGCCTGGCCACTATCGGCCCGCGCGGTCTGCGGTACCGGATTACCGCGTTCAGCACCAGCCTCATTGAGGTGGACAGGCTGACCTCGTCTGGTTCGACCGATGCGGGCTGGCCTGGCTTCAACAACATGCAGACGGTCAATGGCTTGATCACGCTGGACGCCTCGAACCTGCAGGGTGGGTACCGAGGCCCGTTCGCCTGCTGCCCGGAAAATGAGAAGGTGACCGAGCTGGAGTGGACGGTCACCTACGCCAATGGCCTGGCGGGTATCGGCCGGGAAGGGCAGATTTACGAGATCCCGACCTACTATGTGTTCGAGTACCGTGACATGGATGTTGCAGGGGCCTGGACGGTCATAGAGCTTGAGAAATTTGGTGGCTCACTCGATGCCCAAGGCTTCACCGAGCGGATTTTTCTACCCTACGCCATGAGGCCCGAGGCTCGCGTGCGCAAGCTGTACAAAGATCGTCCTGGCAGAATCAACGATGAGGCCCGGGATGACGCAACTTGGACAGACCTGCGTGGGCGAATGCTGAACTCCCCCACAAGCTATCCCGGCCTGACTGTGATGACTTGCAATATCAGGGGAGGGGATAGGTTATCTGCCCAGTCTGAAAGCCAGGTAAATGTGGAGGCCACCTGCATTATCCCCCTGATGGACGCAAGCAAGGGGCCGACGCGGGATATCGCCCCATGGTGCATCCACCAGTTGAAGCAGCGCGGCTACACCAATGATGACCTCGATCTTCCGGAGTGGCATGCATTCCATAATCTATGCGTGGCCAGGGGTGACACCTACGACGAAACTCTGGATTCAACAATCACCGTCAAGGACATGGTGAACAACGCTCTGGCGTGCGGCTTTGCGGAGCTTGTGACCTTCCGGGGCCTGCTGCGCCCGGTTCGTGACAGCGCCCGTGCCGCGTTCGACGTGACCTATGGCCCGAAAACGCAGACCTACTCGCCGCAGAACATGACCAAGATGTTGAAGATCAGCGGCGCCATGCCGTCGATCAACGACTTCGACGGCGTAGACGTGGAGTACTTCTCCAGGGAAACCTGGGCGTGGGAGACGGTCGAGTGCCGCTGGCCGGGCGATCTGGGCAACAAGGTCGAGAAGATCAAGATGCCCGGGTTCAGCGAAAAAGCCAGGGCCTGGCGCTTCGGCATGCGCCGGCGCGGCCACCAGAAGTACCGAACCGACATCTACACCTGGGAAACCGAGATGGACGGCAGCAACAGCGGCTATCTGAGCTTTGCGGCCGTTGCAGACGATGCGCCTAAGCGTTGCCAGAGTGCGATCCTGCTGGACTTCTCGATAACCGGGTCGGGGACCCTTCTGCACAGCTCTGAGCCCCTGGCCTGGTCCTTCACTGAGGCCAACCTGATTGGCTTGCGGCGCCTGGATGGAACCCTCTCCGGACCTTGGGATGCAGTGCGGATCGACGACTACACCGCCGTGGTCGCAGCATTGGACTTCACCCCTGACCTGAACAGCCCGGAGCCGCCGCACATACTGTTCGGCCAGGCTTCCCGATGGGCATACCCAACACTGATCACCAGCTCAGACCCAGGCAAGGACGGAAACGTGTCAATGAAGGGCATGCCCTACGACGCCCGCGTTTACACCTACGACGACTTATTCCCGCCGGCCTGACCGGACCCTGACGAGCATGCCCGCCAAGTGCGGGCTTTTTTGTGCCCGGAGATCCCATGCGCTACAACACCAATAACCCGGCTCCCAGCAATGACCCGCGCGATCTAAACGACAACGCCATCGGATTTGATGAGGGCATGGTCAGTCTGGAAGAAACGTTTACAGATAGATTTGGGCGTCAGCGTTACACGTGGCAGGCCTACCACAACTTGGTTATCGATGCGAAAGCCCAGATTGATCCAACTGTCGAAGCTGCACAGGAGGCGGTCAATTCGACAGCGGCTGCTGCCATCTCCCAGATGGAGGAGACCGCCGCCAACCTTGGCGACGACCTCAATAACAAGCGGTATGACACCTACGCCGAGATGCTGGCGGACCCACAGACCCGCGATGCGGTCATGGCGGTGGTGGACGGGGATGAAGACCCAAACCTGAACGGATGGTATTCCTGGAGCGCAACCAGCGGAGCCTGGATTCGGTTTGTCAATCAGCCTGCAATCAAGTCTGCGGTTGATGCGCATTTCTATAGAACAGACAACCGAGTTACTGGATCAGGCGATTCGCTCATGGATTCGACTGGCGGCACGCTTTACGTTTCGGTTGAGCCAGAAAAAACTGATTCTCTTTCGATTATCAGCGGCCTTGAAGAAGTGGCAAGCATTGATACCCTGAACGGAACTTTCAGGATCAATCAAAAGCTCGCGCGACAGATCGATGTTTTAGAGCTATCGGAAGAACATGTAGACCGTACTGGAACTCCAGCATACGAAGTCCTTGCATATGAACCTGATGCAAAAGTGATACTCGACCGAAATGGTTTCGAGGCGCTGGCCATCGACCCTATTACCAAGACTATTCGTAGCAACTACCACTTCGAAACCGGCCAGGAGCAGCGGCCGCCGACGATATTCGTTGATGTTCCACCGCGCCTTGAGCGCAACACCAACGACCCAGACTATCGGCTCTCGGGCAGGGTGTATCAAGCCACGGCGACCATCGAGCGATCCGGGCCTAGCAGGTACTGGAGTGCCTGGCGCGCCGACAACCAAACTGCAGCCGAAGCACCGGGCAACTTTGTCGTTTTGGCCTACTCGGACGATAACAACGCCAGTGTCAACGAGTACGGCTATTTCACCTTCACGGCTGCAGACGATCCGGACAATCCTCTGCCGATTGAACAGCGCGCAGGCCGCGACAAGCACTTGGTCGACCCAATGCTTTGGAGAGACCCGGAGGGCAGGCTGTGGCTGTTCTTCGGAGTGATGGGCAACAACAAGCACTTCGACGGCGTGCAGGGCACCTGGGCGGTGATCTGCCAGAGCCCGAACGCAGAGTTCCCCGTATGGGGCCAGCCTTTCCGCCTGTCGTACTTCGGTGACCCCCGCCACCCCGTTCTGGTGAACGGCAAGTGGTACCTGGCTGTGGATGGCTGGCGCTTCTCGGCAGAGTACCCGCCGCTCTATATGCAGCACGTCGGACCCCACATTTATGAGTTCGATTGGCGCAACCAGAAACTCAAGCACGTATCCCAGCTGCCGCCGAACAATGGGACCGGCTACAGCGGGTTCTTCGAGACAGAGTTTGTCCAGCTTGCAGACGGTCGGGTCATGGCCCTGCTGCGCTGGACGGCGGGCGACTCCGGTGTGTTGGTTTCCTACAGTAGCGACCTGATGAAGACCTGGACACCGTGGGTCAACTACCTGGTCCTGGCTCCGGCAGCTTCTTCGAGGATCTGGCTCGGGCGCTCGCCGAGCGGGCGCCTTCTGGTCGTCTGGAACAACGATACCAACCGACTCGCGCTGACTCTTGGACTCTCGGATGACGATGGAGTGACTTACCCCTACCGCATCCAGCTCGAGCCTAACTCAGCAGGACAACTGACTTATCCGGTGGTCGCTTTTGGCGATAACGGCGAAATTTTCATCGAGTACGACAACCAGCGGACCTCAGGGAAGCGGCAGATCCACATCGCAAAAGTTATCGAGCAGGAAGTGGTCGCAGGCACGAGTATTCCTGTAATCACTATCGCGAGCGACCCTTTCAAGGCATAAGGAAAAATAGGCAATGACTGTGATTTCCGAACTTAATTACCGGGTCTCGACTTTTGCAGCCCATGCGACAAAGCTCCGAAAGTCAATCCAGAGCTTCGCTGGAACTACGCCGAACGTTTACACTCGCGGACCTTCAGCCACTGCCGCAACCGAGAAGTTCGCAGGCGTTATCAACTTGCCTGACGACACCATGCTGTTCGTCCCCTACGGTAAGGGCAACATCGGTTTGTACAACCCGCTGACCCAGGCTTACACCGAAGGACCTGTTACCACAGGTTCTGCTCGCTTCCGGGGCGGCGTTCTGCATGGAAGCACAGGCCTTGTGATCCTGGCCCCAATGCTTTCGCAGCAAGTCGGCATCTACGACACCCGCAATGGGCAGTTCAGGCTAGGAGCAAGCGTCGGCGCGAACTTCGGTAGTGCCGGGGCCGTGGTATCCAGCGTTACCGACAAGGTCATCTTGATTCCTAGATCCAGCCCGTATCTGTGGATCTATGACCCCGTAATGGATACGGTGACTCAAGGACCTGCGCATGGCGCAACTGGAACTCCGTTCTTCAGCGGTGCCGAGGAATTGCCGAACGGCAACATCCTGCTGATCCCGTACAGCGCGGGCTCGTTCAAGATCTACAACCCGCGCACCGGAGTCGTCACGAACGGCCCATCTGGAGTTGCTTCGGCAGGTTTCTACGGGTCGGCCAAGCTTTTCACCGGCGAGGTCGTCTGCGCTCCGTACAGCTCCAACGTGATCTCGATCTACCGCTGGGAATCCAACACCCTGTTCAACGTGGCGTGCCCGACTGGTGGCGCCAAGTTCCGAGGCGCCGCGCTGGCGCCCGATGGCCGCGTGATCTTCGCCCCGCACACCTACGACAAGGTCGGCTGGTACGACCCAAAAACGCTTGCATACGGCGAAGGTGAAGCGCTGGGACTCGGCACGGGCGATAAATGGATGGGGATCGCGCAGGCTTCCAACGGCGAAATGATCTTGGTGCCCCACATTATTGAGCATGTTGGCCGGTTTCAGGCGGTCTCGGAAGGGGCTTCCCCGCGCTCTTCCATTCTGAGCGCGCAGTGGAACAAGAGCTGATCACACCTGAATCCAACCCAAGCCCGCCCCGAGCGGGTTTTTTCATGCTTGGAGAAAACCCATGCGCACATCGCAACGCGGCTTGAGCCTCATCAAGTCGTTCGAGGGCCTGCGCCTGCAGGCCTATCAGGATTCTGTCGGCGTCTGGACCATAGGCTATGGCACCACCCGTGGCGTGAAGTCCGGCATGAAGATCAGCAAAGAGCAGGCCGAGCGCATGCTGCTGAACGACGTGCAGCGTTTCGAGCCGGAAGTGCGGCGCCTGGTCACGGCGCCGCTGAACCAAAACCAGTGGGACGCACTGATGAGCTTCACCTACAACCTGGGCGCTGCCAATCTTGAATCGTCCACGCTCCGCCGGCTGCTCAATGCGGGCAACTACGCAGCTGCTGCCGAGCAGTTTCCGCGCTGGAACAAGGCCGGCGGGCAGGTGCTGTCCGGACTGGTGCGCCGGCGGGCCGCGGAGCGGGATCTGTTCCTGGAGGCTGCTTGAACTGGCTCGGCGCGGTACCGGCCTGGTGCTGGTGGCTGATCGCTCTGGTGTTGGTCGCTGGCGGCCAGCAGTACCGCGTGGTGGTCGCCCAGGGCACTACGGCCCAGGCCCGAACCGAACTGTCCGATTACCGCCTGCAGGTAGCTGAGCGCGACCGGCGCGCTGCGGCCCAGGCCCGACAGGAAGATCAACGCCGCCAAGCTGTGGCGGACAAGGAGGGCGAGAGTGCTCGACAAAAACTGGAACTGGCCCAGGGCCGCGCCGCTGCTGCTGAGTCTGCTGCTGGTGGGCTGCGGGGTGAAATCGCCCGACTGCGCGACGGCCACCGAGCCACCTGCGACACCATCGCTACCCAGCAGCGCCAGGCAGGAACCTCTGCCGTCGTGGTGCTCGGGGGATTGCTTGAAGAGTCTGACCGAATGGCGGGCAGCTGCGCAGCAGCGCTTGAGCGAAGCCGAATAGCGGGCCTGGCGTGCGAGTCCATCTATAATGGCCTGACCAAATGAGAAGGTCACCGGAATGGACAAGCGCACCTTTATCGGCATGGTCGAGGCCGGCGAGCCTCTGATTCAGCAGGCCATCGACGCCATGCGGGAGTACCACCAGGCCCAGGACTATGGCGCGCCGGCGGAGGAGGTCGAGCGGCTGCGCCTGCTGGCCGAGTCCCTTTTCCAAGCTGTATCCGACTATCAGCTCAGGGCCGTCGCCAAGGCGCGAGGCAAGGATCTGCCGCCACTGCATTAGGCCGCCGGCCGGTGCTTGCCACATGTGGCCAAGTCACCAGATACTGTATCTATATCCAGTTATCGGCCAGCCACCATGCCTTCAACCATGCCCTCAGAAACTGACCACCTGCAGGTCTCCATCGACGATCTGCTCCAACTGCGCGCGCCCAACGTCTACCTGGTCAAGGTGGAGGGCGACAGCATGCAGGGCGCCGGCATCTATACCGGTGACCTGCTGATAGTCGATCGCCTGGCTGAGCCAACGTCAGGCAGCATCATCATCGCCGCGCTGAACGGGGATGCCACTTGCAAGCGGATGATGATCCGTGACCGCCAGGTGGTGTTGGTGCCGGACAACCCCAAGTTCCCGTCCAGGTACATCATGGAGGGTGATCAGTTCGAGGTTTGGGGTGTGGTGACCCACAGCATTCGGGACCATGACCGCCGCTAGAGTTCTCAATGACGATCCGGCAATACCATGTCAGCCCATTCCTGCATCATCCCGCGGCGCTGCTCTATATAGGTGGCGTGGTTGTATACGTCGCGGATTGTACTGCTGTCGGCATGGGCAAGCTGGCGCTCGATCCAGTCCTTGTTGTAGCCGCGGCTGTTCATCTCGGTCGAGAACAAGTGTCGGAACCCGTGCGGCGACTGGCGGCCGGTGTAGCCACACCGGTCCATCAGGTTCACCGCGTAGTTGATGCCGATCGGCCGAACGGCGTCCGTCCGGTTCGGGAATACGTACTTCAGGTTCCCGGATATCGGCAGCATCAAGCGCAGAATCTCGACCGCTTGGCGCGATAGTGGCACCACGTGGTCGCGGCGCATCTTCATCTTGGCGGCCGGGATGGACCAGGTCGCGGTTTCCAGATCGATCTCTGACCACTCGGCCTTGCGCACCTCTGCCGGGCGGCAGGCTGTCAGGATGAGCAGCTTGGTGGCGCACTGAAGCTGTAGGCCTGACTGGCTCGCCTCAATAGCCTTGATGATGGTCGGCATCTCGTCGAAGGTCAGGAACGGTCGGTTCTTGTGCGGCGCCATCTTCTCTGTCACAGCGTGCATTTCCGCCGTGGGGTTTACCTCAATCATTCCGATCGCAACCGCATAGCGGAAGACCTGGCCCGTCCACTGCCGAGTCTTAACGGCGGTAGTGATCGAGCCGCGCCGCTCTATGCGGCGGATCAGCGTAATCACGTCGGCGCGCCTGATGCTGTCGATCTGGCGCGGGCCAAATGCCGGAAGTACATCCAGCTCCATTGCGTTTGAAATAACCTTGACCGTCGACTCGGTCAGGCCTCCCTTCCTGAATTCAAGCCACTCTTCATAGACGCGGCGGAATGTCCTTTCTTGGGCGCCTAGGCGCTCAATCTTCTTCTCCCTCCTCGATTCGCGCGGGTCCTTACCTTGCGCAACCTCTTCGCGCGCTTCATCCCTCCGCGCACGCGCTTCCTTCAATCCGACTTCTGGGTAAGTACCAAGCGAGATCCTGGCCTGCTTGCCAAGCCAGGTGAACCTGAAGTGCCAGCTCTTCACGCCAGTGTTGGCGATGTACAGCGTCAGCCCGAGCGAGTCCGCTAGGGTGTAGCCCTTTTCCCGGGGCTTGGCCTGCCTGGCCGCGGTGTCCGTGAGCGCCACTAGTACATTGCCTCTTGCTGGTCGTTGGATGTACTGGATGATGTACTACGTTTTGGTCATTGGGAAGGTACAGCGTGGTACGCGGCGATACGCCAATGACGCCGCATTCAGGGCGTCATGGCTGTTTGTGGTATCGCGCGGTTTTCGGCGGGAATCCACTGTGGAATCCTTGAAGATTTCCACGCTGTCAGAACTCTGAGTGAATCAATAATGCGCGCAGTTTAACAGCATGACCGCTACAAGGCTTGCAGGCGTTCATGCAGCCGCCCGGTGGCGATCAGTTCCAGCAATTCGTCGCCCAGCCGCTGGCTTTCGGCAATGGCCTTGTACCAAAAGCGTTTGCGCCCCGCGGCATCACCCATGAAACGCTTGAAGTCGTTGCGGTCTGGCAACTTGCCGAAGGGCAGGGCGGCCAGATAGTGCGGTGAGGGCGTCATCAGCAACACGTTCTGCAGCCGCCTGGCATCGCCCTTGCGCCAGGGCAGCGCCTTGTCGAACCAGCCGGGTATGACCTTGTCGGTGAAGTGCGGGTACAGCACCAGGTCGTCGCCGTGGTAAGGCAGGTCGAGGTGGTAATCGAGCAAGCCGCCGTCGCGGTAAGTACCGGCGCCCGCCCCAGGAATATCCTTCACTCCCTGCATGACCATCGGGATCGAGCCCGAGGCGAGCAGGGCCTGGCGCAGGTTGGCCAGGTCCAGCGGCAGGCAGCGCGAAGGGAAGTCGGTCAAGGCATCGAGCGGCGGCGCGCTACGCCCGTCATGCAGGATGATGCGCTCGAAGTGGCGCGCCAGGCGTGCCCGGCCCAATAGATTGCTGGCGACCACCGAGCCCAGGCCGAGGCCCAGGCGGGCACGCTGGTCGTGGGCGAGCTGACCATGGCTTTTCACCACCAGGATGTTCAGGCGATAGTGCGGGTTGGCCAGCAACTGGGCGTCGCGGCCCTGCAGCAGGTCATCGAGCATTGTTGCGCAACTGCGGCTGATTTCGGCCGGTGTTACCCCTTTGGCGAAGTCTTGCTCGGTATACAGTTCGCCAAGCCGGCGGATGCCGGCCACCGGGTCTTGCAGGCAGGCACTGGCGAAGCGCCAGGCGCCGATCGAGGCGCCGATCAGTGCGCGTTGGCGCGGTGCCGACGGTAGCCACTCACCGAACAGGGCCAGGTCCAGGCCTTGGATGCCGAGTGGCTTCGGCCCGCCCGCTGCGCCTGGCAGCACACCCACATCGGCCGCCTGTAGCCCGCGCTCGCGGATGTGCCGTAGGGCACGGTGGCCCGCCTTGAACGTGAGCGCAGGGTATTTGATGTGGATGGCGCTCATGACGGATCTCCTGGGTATCGAGCCGGTGATTATAAGGTTCGGTGAAGCGAATACTGCGTAGCGATGCAACGGCGCGGTGGAACATCACACGGCCCCGCAGGCTGCGCTATCATGCCGCCCGTTGCTTTCAGGTTGAATTAAGGACCGCCGGGTAATCTTAACCCCGTAGACAACTTGTACAGCTCTCAGGAGAGAAGCACGATGAAAACCTTGACTGCCCTGTTCACCGCCGCCGCCCTTGCCCTGGGCGCCAATGCCGCTTTCGCCAAGGATGTGCAGCCCGACGAAGTGGTCAAACTGGTAAACGCCAAGACAATCAAGTCGCTGGACGAACTCAAGGCCACTGCCATGGCCAAGCACCCCGGCGCTACCGTTACTGATTCCGAGCTGGAAGACGAGTACGGCCGTTACATCTACAAAGTCGAGCTGCGCGATACCCAGAACGTGGAATGGGACGTGGCACTGGACGCCAAGACCGGTGAAGTGGTGAAGGACGAGCGAGACAACTGATGCGTCGCTTACCACGGCTAGCGCGCTACCTGGCGCTGGCGCTGCTGGCCGTGTGCTCGCTGGCAGCCGCCCGCGACCTCGACCAGGATGAAGCCCTGAAACTTCGGCAAAAGGGCGTCATCCTGCCACTCGAACAGTTGCTGGAAACTGCCCTGGGGCGTTACCCCGGGGCGCGTTTACTGGAAGCCGAACTGGAAGAGGACAATGATCGCTACGAATATGAGGTCGAGCTGCTGACGCCTGCTGGCGTGGTTCGCGAAATCAAGCTTGACGCCAGCACCGGCGCCCTGCTCAAAGATGAGGAAGACGACTGAATGCGCCTGTTGCTTGTCGAGGACAACGTACCGCTGGCCGATGAGCTGATTGCCGGCTTGCAACGCCAGGGCTATGCCGTGGACTGGCTGGCCGATGGCCGTGACGCCGTGTACCAGGGCCAGAGCGAGCCTTATGACCTGATCATCCTCGACCTCGGCTTGCCGGGCATGCCGGGCCTGGAGGTGCTCGCCCAGTGGCGTGCCGCTGCGTTGGCCACGCCGGTGCTGATCCTGACCGCGCGCGGCTCTTGGGCCGAGCGTATCGAAGGGTTGAAGGCAGGGGCCGATGACTACCTGAGCAAGCCGTTTCACCCCGAGGAGTTGCAGTTGCGCATACAGGCGCTGTTGCGCCGTGCCCGCGGCCTGGCCAACCAGCCCAGGCTGGAAGCGGCCGGCTTGCACCTGGATGAAGGCCGCCAATGCGTGAGCCGCGACGGTGTAGATATCCAGCTGACCGCTGCCGAGTTCCGCTTGCTGCGCTACTTCATGCTGCACCCACAGCAGATCCTGTCCAAAAGCCACTTGGCCGAACACCTGTACGACGGTGAAACCGAGCGTGACTCCAATGTATTGGAGGTGCACGTCAATCACTTGCGCCGCAAGCTGGGGCGCAGCGTGATCGAAACCCGCCGTGGGCAAGGTTACATCTACGCCGGGAGCGCCGAGTGAAGTCGATCCAGGCGCGCTTGAGCCTGGGCCTGGTCGCTGTGCTGGTGGTGGTGGGCGTGGTGTTGGCACAACTGACCCTGTGGTTGTTCGAAGCCGGCCTGCAACGCTACCTGGAAAACGGCCTGCGCAAGGAAAGCGAGAACCTGCTGGTGGCCCTGGTGCGGGGGCCGTCTGGCCTGCAGCTGGACGAGCGGCGTATCTCGGCGGCTTACCAGCGGCCGTTTTCCGGCTACTACTTCCGCATCGACTTCGACCAGGGCACCTGGCGTTCTCGCTCGTTGTGGGACCTGGATATGCCCAAACCGCCGGCCCCAGGGCTTTCCGACAGCCATGAGCTGCGGCCGGAAGGGCAGCACCTATTGGCACTGCGTGCCGACTACCGGCGCCTGGGGCAGGATATTTCCATCAGCGTGGCCCAGGACTATTCCCCGGTACGCCAGGGATTCCGGCGCCTGCAACAGATCGGCCTGGGCATGGGCCTGGTGGCGTTGATCCTGGTGCTGGTGCTGCAGCGCATCACCGTCACCCGCTCATTGCGGCCGCTGGAGCGGGCACGCCAGCAGATCGCCCAGCTGCAGCAGGGGCAGCGTTCGCAACTGGATGCCGAAGTCCCCAGCGAGCTGGCCCCGTTGGTGGGGCAGATCAACCATTTGCTCAGCCACACCGAAGACAGCCTGCGCCGTTCCCGCAATGCCCTGGGCAACCTTGGCCATGCGCTGAAAACACCGCTGGCGGTGCTGCTCAGCCTGGCGTCGAGCGAGCGCCTCAAGGATTTGCCGCAAGTCAGCGCGCAGATGCGTGAGCAACTGGAGCAGATCCAGCAACGCCTGGCCCGTGAGTTGAACCGGGCGCGCCTGGCCGGCGACGCCCTGCCAGGCGCGCAGTTCGATTGCGATGCCGAGTTGCCCGGCCTGCTCGAAACCCTGGGCATGATCCATGGCGAAGGTTTGCTGCTGGCCAGTGATGTGCCGCCCGGGCTGTCACTGCCATGGGACCGGGAAGACGTTCTGGAGCTGCTGGGCAACCTGCTGGACAACGCCTGCAAATGGGCTGACAGCGAAGTGCGCCTGGGGGCCGAGGCGGATGCCGAAGGGTATCGGCTGTGGGTCGATGATGATGGGCCGGGCATTCCCGAGGGGCAGCGCCAGCAGGTGCTGGGGCGCGGGTCGCGGCTGGACGAGCAGGTGGACGGGCACGGCCTGGGCTTGGGCATCGTGCGTGACATCGTGGAGGCCTGGGGAGGGCAGTTGGCGTTGCAGCAAAGCCCGTTGGGCGGGCTGCGGGTGAGCCTGAACCTGCCGCGCAAGGCCTAGTGATCCCGAGCCGCGCCTGCGGCTGCGGCGGCCTGCTTTGCCGATAGGCACTGCAAAAAAATTGCAGTACAGGCGCATTTTTTTGAATTGGCCCAATCGCGCCGCTGCCGGCACAATGCCTTCACGAAACCGCGTGGTTTCCATCTCTCCATGGACGGAGCCCCTTGTGATATTGCCTGCGCAATACCAGGCCCAGGCAGCTGCCCTGGGCTTTCTTTTCAAACCGAAAAAAACACGACCCCGATAGTTCAAATGCCTGCCTCGCGTTCCGAAAGTCGTCTGCTGCGGCTATTGCCGCCCGCCCTGAATATCCCCCCCAAAGAATGGTTGCGTGCTGGTATTGGTGCACTGCTTAGTTTGTTCCTCGCCGGCTGGCTGACCAGCATGGCCTACGGCCCGGGCATTGCTCTGCACTTGCTCGGCCCGTTGGCCGCGTCGGCGGTGCTGGTGTTCGCGGTGCACTCTGGCCCGTTGGCCCAGCCTTGGCCGGTGCTGGGCAGTTACGCCCTGGCAGGCGCTGTTGGCCTGGCCATGCGCCAGGGGTTCGGCCCCGAGTTGTGGGTGGCCGCCGTGGCGCTGGGGATCTCGATCCTGGTCATGTGCCTGCTGCGCTGCCTGCACCCCCCGGGTGGCGGGGTGGCCGTGAGTGCGGTACTGGCCGACCCGGGCCTGACCGCCCTGGGCGACCACCTGTTGCAACCGGTGTTGCTCAATGCACTGATCCTGGTAACGGTGGCAGTGCTCTACAACCGCCTGACGGGTGTGCGCTACCCCAAAGGCGCGGTAATCCGCAAGGACCTGCACCATACCCATGACCCGCTGCCTACCGAGCGCGTTGGCGTGCGCAGCGAAGACCTGGACCATGCCCTCGAAGAGCTGGGCGAGTTCGTGGACGTCACCCGTGACGAACTGGAGCGCATCATCCTGGCCACCGAGCAGCATGCCTTGCAGCGCAGCCTGGGCGGCATCACCGCGGCGTCAGTGATGTCTGGCGATGTGCAATTCGCCAGCCCCGACACGACGCTGGAGCAGGCCTGGGCCATGCTGGCCAGCCATCATCTGAAAACACTGCCGGTGCTGCAGCACGGCAAACTGGTGGGCATTGTCAGCCTCAGCGATCTGGTTGGCCCGGCCATGCAACGTGGCCGCTTCACCTGGCGCGGACTGTTCGGCCGCCCGCCCGTGCGCCTGGCCCAGGTGATGATGCAGCCAGTGGTCAGCGTCAGCAGCCAGCACCCGCTGGAGCGCCTGCTGCCGCTGCTGTGCGAACAAGGCCTGCATTGCCTGCCGGTGCTCGACGATGGCCGCCTGGTGGGGGTGATCACCCAGACCGACCTGATCGCCGGCCTCAAGCGCCAGTTGCTCAGCAAGGCCCAACAGGTTTCAGAGAACAGGGTCCCAGCGTTGTGACCAGTCGCTTGCGCCGGCGGCCACCAGCCGGCGCAGCACGCTGAACGCCTGTTGCAGGGCTTCGCTGTCGCGTTTGCGCGGGTAGACCAGATAGGTTGGGTAGGTGAATTCCGGCGCGTGCGGGACTCGCTCGAAAACCCCGCTGTCGAGGTAGGCTTGAACTACCCGTGTGCGGAAGTAGCCGCTACCGCCTTGGTCGAGAATGAACTGCAGCGCCAGTGGGCCGAGGTTGAAGCTCAGCGCCGGGCGCGCGCAGTCGGGCAAGGCGGCGTCATGCTGGCGACGGAAGGCCTGGCCCCAGTCGATGTAGATATACGGCTCTGGCCGATCGACCCGGCGCACGCGGATCAGCTTTTCTTCCATCAACTGCTCGACCTGCAAACCCGGGCCATAGGTTGGCTGGTAGACCAGCGCAGCGTCCAGCAGGCCCATCTCGACCTTGCGCAGCAGCGCCTCGCCGTCGCTGACCTCGCTGCGGATTGCGTGGCTGGGCAGTTCGCGATGCAGGGCGCTGACCCAATCGAGCATCATCGGGTTGCCCAGGCTCACTTCACCGCCTACATGCAGCACCTGCTGGCAGCCCTCGGGCAGCGGCAGGTCACGGCGCGCCGCCTCCCAGGTCTGCACCAGTTGGTTGGCGTAACTGACGAAAGCTTCGCCATCGCAGGTCAAGCTGGCGCCACTGCGGCTGCGCACGAACAACTGGCAACCCAGCTGCTGTTCAAGGCGCTGCACCCGGGCGGTGATCGCCGTTTGCGAAACGAACAGTCGCTCGGCGGCAGCGACCAGGCTGCCGCAACGCACGATCTCCAGAAAGGTACGGGCCTGTTCGATATCCATGGGCTGCTCGGTGGCTTGAGGGGGGCCTATTCTAGGGGTTTTGCACCGAAATAGGGCGCATTGGCGCGTTATGCAAATTTGCAGGTCGGTTGTGACTTTAGTCGCCTGGCGAGGCGGGCGGTGCAGGCCATACTTCAGGTTCGCCCTTCAATAACAACAAAATCGGGTTCCCTTCGATATGAGCTACCAGCACAGCTACGCCCAGTCCATCTCCGACCCTGCCGCTTTCTGGGCGGAACAGGCCGCTCAACTGGCCTGGTATCAAAAACCTGCCCAGGTCTTGCAAGAGAACGCCGATGGCACCCACCGCTGGTTCGCCGATGGCCGGCTCAATAGCTGCTACCTGGCCCTCGATCACCAGATCGAGCAGGGCCGCGGCGAGCAGTTGGCGCTGATCTACGATTCGCCGGTGACTGGCGTGCAGCAAACCTACACCTACCTGCAGTTATGCGACGAGGTGGCGCGCCTGGCCGGCTTGCTGCGTGAACTGGGCGTTAACAAAGGCGACGGCGTGATCATCTACATGCCCATGGTGCCGCAGGCGGCCATGGCCATGCTGGCCTGTGCGCGGATTGGTGCAGTGCACTCGGTGGTGTTCGGTGGCTTCGCCGCCAACGAGCTGGCCCTGCGCATCGATGACGCGCGGCCGGCGCTGCTGCTGACGGCTTCCTGCGGGCTGGAGTTCGACAAGGTCATCCGCTACAAGCCACTGGTCGACCGTGCGCTGCAACTGGCCAGGCATCAGCCGCGCTCGGTACTGGTGCTGCAGCGGCCGCAGGTGAAGGCCGATCTGCTGCCAGGGCGCGACCTGGATTGGCAGGTGGCGGTGCAAACTGCCAAGCCGGTTGAGCCGGTAGCGCTGGATGCCGGTGACCCGCTGTACATCATGTACACCTCGGGCACCACGGGCAAACCCAAGGGCATCGTCCGCGAAAACGGCGGCAACGCGGTGGCACTGTGTTACGCCATGCGCCATATCTATGGCATGCAAGCCGGTGATGTGTGGTGGGGCATTTCCGATGTGGGCTGGGTGGTGGGGCACTCGCTGATCGTCTACGGGCCGTTGATGAGCGGCTGCACCACGATATTCTACGAGGGCAAGCCGATTCGCACGCCAGACGCCGCTGCCTACTGGCGGGTGGTCGAGCAGTATCGGGTCAATGCGCTGTTCTGTGCGCCCACGGCCATGCGTGCCATTCGCAAGGAGGACCCGCAGGGCGAACGGGTGCGCACCCATGACCTCAGCTCGCTGCGCCATGTGTTCCTGGCGGGTGAAAAGCTCGACTCGAGCACCCATCAATGGCTGGAGCAGGTGAGTGGCAAGCCTGTGCACGACCATTGGTGGCAGACCGAGACCGGCTGGCCAGTCACTGCGCCCTGCGTGGGGCTGGAGGGCAGCGCGGCACGGCCGGGTTCGAGCAACCGCGCCGTGCCCGGCTATCACGTGCGTGTGCTGGACGACGAAGGGCGCCTGCTGGGCCCCCACCAGCAGGGCTCGATCGTGATCGCCCTGCCATTGCCGCCCGGTTGCAGCCAGACGCTGTGGGGCGACCACGCACGTTACCTGCAGGCCTATCTGCACAGCTACCCTGGCTACTACCACACGGGCGATGGCGGCTACCTGGACGATGATGGCTTCGTTTACATCATGGGGCGCACCGATGATGTGATCAACGTGTCCGGGCATCGGCTTTCCACGGGGGAAATGGAAGACCTGGTGGCGCGCCACCCTGCGGTGGCCGAGTGCGCGGTGATTGGCGTGCATGACGAAATAAAGGGGCAGGTGCCGTTGGCGCTGGTGGTGCTCAAGGACGGCGAGGGCATTGCCGAGGCGCAGTTGCTGGTCGACCTGGTGGCCAGCGTACGCGAGGAAATAGGCCCGTTGGCGTGCTTCAACCGAGTGCGACTGGTGAAGCGCCTGCCCAAGACCCGGTCCGGGAAGATCCTGCGGGCGGTGTTGCGCAAGATTGCCGATGGGCAGGACTACGTCCCGCCTTCGACCTTGGACGACCCGGCAGTGTTGGGGGAAATCGAAGTGCTGCTGGCTGATCTGCCCAGGGCGGTGTAGCCCTGCGGCCCGACCACCTGCAGCTGCCCCAGGCGGCTGCGGGTGCGCATCAGGTCGGCAAGCGGCCCACCCAGGCTTTCTTTCAGTGGTCGTTTGCCGATCACCGTCACCTGCCTGTCCTGGTCGTACAGCACATCCACCAGGTTGACGAAACGTTGTTGCGCCGCCAGTGAGCAGTCCGCCAGGTCATCCAGCCCATCGATGACCCATTCGTCGTACTGCTCGGCCAGCACCAAGTAGTCGATCACCGCCGTGGCCTTTTCGCACAGGTCGTCAAAGCTAAGCACCACGCGCCGGCCATCCACTGCCAGGGCGCGCAGTGGGCGCTTGTTCACGTTCAGCTGCACTGGCCGTGGCGCGGGCACCTGCAACGCCTGGCGCTGCGCGGCAGTGCCGGGCCATACATAATGCCCCTGGGTGAACCGCTGCTGCTCGCGGTTGGCCGGCAGGCTGCGAAAGTCGGTATCGCCACCGACTTCGAGGACCTCCATCGAGCTGTTGATCAGGCGGATCACCGGCAGGAAACGCTCATGGTACAGGGGGTTGGGCAGCAGCCCCTCAGGCGCGTAGTTGGACGTCACCAGCAAAAACACCCCGCGGCTGAACAAGGCATTGAACAGCCGGGTGAGCAGCATGGCATCGCCAATGTCATGTACATGGAATTCATCGAAACACAGCACCCGGCAATCGCCTATCAGCTCGTCCAAGGTCGCGCCCAGTGCGTCGTCCAGCGCCCGGTGGCGATGCATGCCTTGGTGCAGGCGGGCAAAAAAATCATGAAAGTGCAGGCGCTTCTTGGCTTCGACCGGTACGGCCTGATAGAAGCCGTCGAGCAGCCAGCTTTTGCCCCGGCCGACCGAGCCGTACAGGTACAGGCTACGCGCTTGGCCTTGCTCCAATTGTGCCAGTTGCCTGGCCATGCAGTGGATCACCCGGCGCTGGCCATCGCTGAGCTGATAACCGCGGCTGTGCGCCTTGTCTTCGAACCAGGCGAGCAGTTCGCTCTGATGCGCGGCAGCGCCGCGCAGGCGTTGGCCAAGTTGGCGCAGCGGGGTAGGGATCCAGGCAGGCAAAAGCACAGCTCCTTGGGCATTGACGGGGCAGTGTTCAGCTTGCCCGAGGGCGGCGATTTTGACCAATACAGAAATTGCGCGGCAATCATCACTTCTCGCGATAGGTGTCGCCGCCACGGCTGCCGCTGGGCTATGCCTTGCGTTCCAGCTGGCGCTCGATCATGTACTTCACCGCCAGCCGGCGCTCTTTCAGGTGGCGCAGGTCCTCGTCGACGAAATTGCCTGCCGAGATGGCCTCGGCGGCCAGTACCTGGTTGTCGATATCGACGTACTCATCCAGCAAGCGATCCAGTGCCTTGTCGGCCTGGCGACGTTGTTGAACGATCTCGCGTGGGTAGTGCAGGTCCTGGTAAAGGTCGTGAGAGACAGGCATGGGTTCCTCCTTGGTCAATGCAGATGGGTTATCTGATTTGAAGGGAGGAACGCGAATGTGTTGAAGCGAAGCGAGAAGAAAACGACGGATGGTAGGCGGCGGCGGCAGAAATGACTAAGCCGCTGTTTTTTGGCAATTTTTTTTCATCAGGGGGTTCACAGACCGAAACTTTGTTGTTAAAGTGCCGCGCATTCCAAGACAACACGCAGTTGTCACTCACTTGGAATTGTCAGAGCAGCTCACGCTGCATCCGATACAGGGGCGTCGCCAAGCGGTAAGGCAGCAGGTTTTGATCCTGCCATGCGTTGGTTCGAATCCAGCCGCCCCTGCCATTTCCCAGTTCCAAACGTAACTTGCCCGGTGCTTATTCTGATGAGCGTCGGGTTTTGTCGTTTCTGCGCGTGCGAACTGCCACACCCACTGTGGCCGCAGCGTTGCGTTGGCCCAGGGCCGCAAAGCGGCCCAGCCATTGGTCAGCCCTGGCGCACTGCCAGGCCGCCCAGCATCTCGTTGAGCACCCGCGCCAGTTCATCGGCTTGCACCGGTTTCTGCATCACCAGGCTGCCCGGCAATTCCAACCCTTGCAACTCCGCATAGCCAGTAAGAAACACCACCGGCAGGTGCGGGCGCCGCTCGCGGGCTGCCAAGGCCAGTTGCCCACCGTTGAATTCCGGCATGGCGAAATCGGTCAGCAGCAAGTCGATCTCGTCATCCAGCAACGCCAGTGCCTGTTCGCCGCTGTGCGCCTGGCGCACCTGGTAGCCGTACTGGCGCAGTACATCGCCGAGCATGTCACGTACTAGGTGGTCATCGTCCACCAGCAGTACGGTCCGGTTACGGCCGCTATCGTTGATCGAAAGGCTGAGCACGGCTGCTGCCGGTTCACTGACCGCGCGGTCTTTCACTGCTGGCAGGTATACCGCCACCTCGGTACCACGCCCTGGCTTGGTGTCGATGCGCACACCACCACCGGACTGTTTGGCGAAACCAAAGACCTGGGCCAGCCCAAGCCCGGAACCCTTGCCGATATCCTTGGTGGTGAAGAACGGCTCGAACACCTTGGCCACCACCTCTTCGCTCATGCCGCACCCGGTGTCGCGAATGCTCAGCATCACGTATTCGCCCCGCTCAGGGTCTTCCGGGCGCTGTGGGGGGGTGTCGATGCAGGTGTTGTGGGTCGCCAGGATCAACTGGCCGCCATCGGGCATGGCATCGCGGGCATTGATGGCCAGGTTGAGAATGATCATTTCAGTCTGGGTCGGGTCGGTCAGCGCCTGCCACAGGCTTGGGTCCAGGTCCAGGCGCACCGAGATATTGCCGCCCAAGGTGCGGCGTAACAGTTCCTCGAGGCCCGCCAGGGTGCGGTTGAGGTTCAGCGGTACCGGTTCCAGGCGCTGGCGACGGGAGAAGGCGAGCAATTGCGAGGTCAACTTGGCACCGCGCTCACCCGCTTCGCGAACGTGCTTGAGGCGCGACCGGGCTTTGTCCAGGTCGCCCCGGGTCAGGTCGCGCTCAAGGAAACTGGCACCGGTGAGGATCACGGTCAGCAGGTTGTTGAAGTCGTGCGCCACGCCGGCAGTCAGCTGGCCGACCGCTTCCAGGCGCTGCATCTGCTGCAAGGCGGCCTCGATGCGCTCGCGCTCATCGATCTGCTCGCGCAGGCGCGCATTGGCTTCGGCCAGGCCCAGCGCGGTTTCGCGCTCGCTGGTGATGTCGCGGGCGACCACGTAAAGCAGGGTGTCTTCGGGCACCACGACCCACGACAGCCAGCGTTGCTGGCCACTGGCGTGAAGGATGCGGCCAACGAAACGCACGCTGGTACGGCCGTGCGCGAGCGCGGCCAGTTCGGTCAACAGCAGTTCCTGATCGCTGTCGGGCAACAGGTGCAACAGCGACGACTGGCTCAGGCGCTCGCGGGAAAAGCCCAGGCTGGCTTCCCAGGCGGGGTTCAGCGCCACCGGGGTGAGGTCCTTGTTCAGCACTGCCAGCAGATCCTGTGACAGCTCCCAGGCGCGGTCGCGTTCACGGGTACGGCGTTCCACCCGCTCGCCCAGCATTTCGTTGAGCTGGCGCAGTGCCTGGGTGGCCAGGCGCTGGGTGTTGATGTCTTGCAGCACGCCGGAAAAGCGCACGCACTGGCCGTTGACGAACTGGCTCTGGCCACTGCTAAGCAACCACCGCGGCTCCTGGCCGCTGGGTTGGGCAGTGCGAAATTCCACCCGGTACTGGCCACCGCTTTCGGGCAGCATGGCGTATTCGACAGCATTGCGCACCAGCGCAAGGTCGTCTGGGTAGATGCCGTCGTAGAACACCTGCATGGTCATTTCCATGCTGGCGGGCAGGCCGAACAGGGTCTTGCAGCGCTCGTCCCATACCAACGAGCCATCTTGCGGGCGCAGGTCCCAGGTGCCCATGCCCGCGGCGTCGATGGCGATGCGCGCCCGCGCCTCGACATCGACCAGCGCCTCTTCGGCGCGGCGCCGGCGCTGGCGCTCCTGCACTTCGGTCAATGCCCGGCGTACCGCCTTGGGCAGTAGCGGCAGGTTCTTCTTCAGCACATAGTCGGTAGCGCCCAGGCGGATCATTTCCACGGCGTGCTCTTCGCCGTAGATCCCGGAGAGAAAAATGAACGGGGTATCTGCGGCCAGGCGCTGGGCAATGGCCAGCACCTCGGTGCCGGACGAGCCCGGCAGCACGCAGTCGCAAAGGATCAGGTCGTAGTGGTCCTGCTCCAGGGCATGCTCGACGCCCGTATGGTCGAATACCAGATGCGATTGCACATGCAGCCCGCTGCGCTCCAGGCGCATCAAGGTCAGCTCGGCGTCCATCGAGCTGTCTTCGACCATCAGTAGTTTCAACGGCGTTTGCGGCATCGTTGCGGCGGCCTCAATTGCTACCGCGACGGTTCAGCCGCAGCGAGCCAGGTGGTGGTTCATTCAGTACGGCCCAGAAGATTCCCAGGTCGGAAATGGCGGCGACGAATTCCTTGAATTCCACGGGTTTGACCACATACGCGTTCACCCCTAGCTCGTAGGCGCGCAGCAGGTCGGGCTCTTCGCGGGACGAGGTCAGCATGACCGTGGGGATGCTACGTAGCTCGGCAGTGGCGCGCACTTCCTTGAGCACCTCCAGGCCGTCGACTTTGGGTAGCTTCAGGTCCAGCAGCATTACAGCAGGGTTGCCGTCATCACGATCGGCATAGGCGTTGCGGCGCAACAGGTAGTCCAGCGCCTCGGCACCGTCGCGCAGGACGATGACCTCGTTGGCCAACTGGCTACGCTCCAGAGCCAAAAGCGTCAGCTCCAGGTCTCGTGGATTGTCTTCGACCAGCAGGATGGGTTTGAGCATGATTGTTCAAGTGCCTCGGGTAGTCGCGGGTTGGCGCGGTAGAGAAAAGTGGAAACTGGCGCCATGGTCGATCTGGCCCTCGGCCCAGACACGGCCATCATGGCGCTCGATGATACGGCGCACGCTTGCCAGGCCAATCCCTGTGCCTTCGAACTCTTCCATACGGTGCAGGCGCTGGAATACCCCGAAAAGCTTGTTGGCGTAGGCCATGTCGAAGCCCACGCCGTTATCGCGGATACAGATTTCGGTTTCATCCGGGTGTTGCTCGGCGCTGATCGAAATGCGCGCGGGCTCACGACCGCGGGTGTACTTGATGGCATTGGCGATCAGGTTGTGCAATGCCAGGTTGATGAATGCCGGGTCCCCGATCACCTTCGGCAGTGGCGCAATGTCCCAGATGATCTCGCGGCCTTGGTAATCGGGTGCCAGTTCGCTGCGGATAGCCACGACCAGGGCGTTCAGGTCGACATCGGACATGCGCAGGGCAGAGCGGCCCATTTGCGAGAAGTTGAGCAGGTTGTCCACCAGGCTGCCGGCGAAATTGGCGGCTTCACCGATGTGTTGCAGGAAGCGCTGGCCACGCTCGCTCAACCCTGCGCCCTCGATTTCGCCGAGCAGCTCGGTATAGCCGGCAATGTGCCGCAGCGGCGCGCGCAGGTCGTGGGAAACGCTGTACGAAAACGCCTCGAGTTCCTTGTTGGAACGGCGCAGTTCACCGGCCAACTGTGCCAACTCCTCGGCCTTGCGCAGCACAATGCCAAGCACTGCGGTGCGCAGCTCCTGTACGCCCTCGACCACCAGTGGCTCCCAAGGTGCGCAGTAGCCATGCAGTCGCTCCTGCCAGCGCTCGAAACTGTGCCGCGGGTCGAGGTTGCCCTGCGGCCCCACCTGCTTGGTCGGCTGGCCTGCCCAATTCACCGTGCGTACCTGTTCGGGGCGGAACCACAGCAGGTAGTGCGAATGGATCTGCGAAATCGCGACGGCCAGAACGCCACCGGCATGGTCTGCCAGCTCGGGCAACTCGTCGATATCGCGGCGCACGTTGTCGGTGCAAAATACATGTTCGTCGCCACGCTGGCTCAGCCAGTGCACCAGCGCCGTGACCTGGGCGGTGGGTGGCGTCTGGCCGAACAGGTCGCAGCGTTCTGCCGAGATCACCGCGGCGCCCTGGGCGTCGGCAAAGGCCAACAGGACTTCGGGCACCTCGCGCAGGCCATCGCTGACGCTGTCATGGTCGGCCATGGACGAAATCATGCGGACAATGTGCTGGCGCAGCTCCAGTACCTTGCTGGTGCTGGCATGTGACTCGCGGGATTCGACCTGCAACGACAGCACGCTGGCCAGTAGCTCGCAGGCGGTGCGCGTACGCAAATCTACAGGCCTGGGTTGCTGATGGTGGCAAGAGATCAGCCCCCACAACTCGCCATCGGCCATGATCGACAGGGACATCGACGCCAGGGTACCCATGTTGCGCATGTATTGCAGGTGCACCGGTGAAACGCTGCGCAGTGTCGCAAAGCTCATGTCCAGCGCCTTGCCGGTACGCGGGTTGGCTGCCGGCAGCAGCGGCGAAGGCTGATAGTTGGCGTCCTCGATCACGCGGATACGGTTGACCCGGTACAGTTCGCGCGCCTGGCGCGGGATGTCCGAGGCCGGAAAGCACAACCCCAGGTAGCTGGGGTAGCCCGGGTCGGCGACCTCTGCCAGAACCTGGCCATTGCCTTCTGCATCGAAGCGGTAAGCTTTGACCCGGCCAAAACCGGTGATGCGCTTGAGTTGAGCCACCGTTTGCTGCAGCAGCTCTTCAAGGCTGCCGGCCAGGTGCAGGGTGCTGACGAAGTTGCGCACCAGCGGGTAGTAATCGCCTTGCCCGGTGAGGTCGGACGGCAGCCGCGGTGGTTCGAATTCGGCGATCAGCACCTGATCGTGACGGTGGGCCAGCAGGTGCAAGGCGGCGGTGTGCGGTGCCCCTTCGCACAGGTGCACATCACCAATGTGAAAGGGGAATACTTCGTCTTCGGGTAACCGCGAAAGGTGCATGCGCAAGTCGAACCCGCCACTGACCAGCTCGGCGAAATGGCAACCGATAAGCTCCCTGGCCGGCTTGCCCAGCCACTGTTCGAGGTTTTCACTGGCCTGGAGTACCCGCAAGTCGGCTTCGTCGACGACCAGCAGGAAACCGTGGGGCTGGACGCTGCCGGGCACCTGGATCGGTTCCTGAGCGCAACGCTCCACGGCTTGGGCGAGCGTGCTATCTGCAGTCATCAATTGAAAGCTCCTGTCTTGTCGGTCCATGCTTGCCGCACGAGTTTGAGGCAGGATGATGGAGGTACACCTTATCAGAATATCGGCCCATTCGCCGGCTTCTGGCCATTTGAGGTCTGTGAATCACGATGGGTTCTGCCCCTTGCAGGTTTTTTTTCATCGAACGCTATCGCTTTGTTGCTAATACCAAAAAACGGTCGGTTGCAGCTTTTGGCGCCGTGCCTCGCTGCTAGGCTCAACTGAGCATAGAGCGATAAGGACAACAAGGTGAAGGAGCGCTTACTGGCCGGGTTGTTTGGCCTGTTACTGAGCAACGCTGGCGCAGCGGCAGACTTCCTGGTGGAGGTGCGGGTGCTGGTGCAGCGCGGCTGCATGCTGGTCACCCAGGCACGCGACGCGGGCGGGCAGGCTGCTGGGCGAATCGACCTGGGTGCTGCGCCGCGGCTGGATGGCCCGGCGGCACCGCTGGCCGGGGTGTTGCTGAGCCAGCGCCCGCCGCGCCTTGAATGCAACCCCGACACGCCTTATCAAGTACAGGTCGACGGCGGCCAGCACGGCGGCACTGGCGATGTGCGTTTCCTGGCCAGCGACGACGCCCCGGGCCGGCCTATTCCTTATCGGCTCTATCGCGACGCGGCTTGGCGCGAGCCACTGCCAGTGAACGTTGCGCAGGCGGCCCGGGTGCCCGATAGCGGCTCGGCCGAATTGCCGCTGTATGCGCGAATCGACACGCTGGCCTGGGTGCCGAAAGCCGGCCTGTACGCCGACCTGTTGAAAGTCACGGTCACTTGGTGAGGATGCTGCCATGCACAAGGACGCGCAGCCATGAACCGCACCTCGATCCTGCTGTTGACCCTGGGGCCTTTACTGGTGCCAGGCGGTGCAGCGCATGGCAGCGCCACTGGCTTCATTCAGGCGCGGCTGGTGATCAGCGCCGCCTGCCAGATCAGCAGTAACGAAGCGCAACCGGCGACCCTGGCCAACCCGGGCTTGCTGGACTTCGGCGAGCGGGGCCCGAACTGGGACCAGCCGCTGCGTAGCCGGGTGGATGAAGCGGGCGGCGAGGGCAGCCTGCAAATCAGTTGCACCCCCGAAGTGCGTGCATTCAACGTGCGCATCAATGGTGGCATGCATGGTGACGACGGCATTCGTCGCCTCAGCAACGGCAGCCACCTGATTCCCTATCAGCTGGCAGTGGACCCGGGCGGTAACAGCCGTTACGGCATCGGCCAGGCACGGGCCTTCGTCATCAGCAGCACGCAACAGATACCGATCCCCATCTACGGCGTGGTGGTGGCGCAACCGCGTGCGCTGCCAGCCGGGCTGTACCGCGACACCCTCCGGGTGACCCTGGACTGGTAACCACGCAAGGAGACTCCGATGCGAACGAACCTTTCATGCTGCATCCTCGCCGGCCTGGGTTTGGCCCTGGCCACGCAGGCCCAGGCCGCCACGGTGACCGGGACCATCAACTCGACGCTGACCTTGACGGCGGCCTGCCAGGTGAATGGTAGTTCAGGCACCTCGGGGTTGAACTTCGGCTCGCTGGATTTCGGCACCCAGGATGCCTTGTTCACCACGGCCAACGCACAGGTGCTGGGTAGCGGTGGCGCGCTGAGCATTCTGTGCTCGGCGGGCACGGTGCCGGCGATTCGCGTGCGTGCAGGGTCGCATGATGGTCAATCGACCGGCGGCACCCGTGCACTGGCTGATGGCGCGGGGAATTTCGTGCCCTACGACTTCTATACCGACTCCGGGCGCACCACCGTGTTGGCCATCGATGGCACCATCACCCTGCCAACCAGTACCGGTGTGGCGCAAACCGTCAACCTGTACGGCCAGGCGCGTGGCAAGGCCGGGTTGCCGGCTGGGGTGTACACCGACACGGTCGCCGTCGAGTTGTCGTTCTGAGCCATGCGCCATTGGCTGACGGTGGGCCTGGCTGGCCTTGGTGCGCTACTGGCGGCGCCACTGGATGCGGCCACTACCAGCACCTTCACGGTCGCGGCGCAGGTCGCTGCCGGTTGCCTGGTGGTGGGCGGTGTCAGCCAGTATGGGGTGCTGAACTATGGCACCCAGTCGGCGTTGTCCACCAGCGTGCTCAGTACCTCGCTGGGCGGCACCACGGTGACCTTCCAGTGCACCCCGGGTGTGGCAGTGAGCATGAGCCTGGGCGGTGGCCAGAACAGTACCAGCGGTACGCGCTATCTGAAGAACACCAGCGGCAGCCAGGTCCTGGCCTACCAGTTGTACCGGGATGCCGCCTACAGCCAGCCGTTGGGTGTAGGGCAGAGCGCCACCGTGAGCTACAGCGACGCCACGGCGATCAAGCTGCCGGTGTATGGGCGGGTTCAGCTGACCGGCAAGCTGCCGGCAGGGACTTATACCGACGTTGTGCAAGTGATGGTGACCTGGTGAACGCCAGCGGCGCCAATGACCAGTGCTAAGGAGAGCTTGATGGCAGTAGGCGCGAAGTGGGCGCGAGGGCTGATCGGGTTGTGGTGGCTGGCAAGCCTGCCGGCTGGTGCAGCCACCTCGGTGTTGATCTGGCCGATCGACCCGGTGCTGGAGGCCGATCAGAAGGCCGGCGCACTGTGGCTGGAGAACCGCGGTACCGAGGCTGCCAACTTGCAGGTGCGGGTGTTTGCCTGGCACCAAGGGCGTTACCAGGAGCAGTTCCAGGCCCAGCGCGAGATCATCGGCAGCCCCCCAGTGGCCAATATTCCCCCTGGACAGAAGCAATTGATCCGCCTGACCCGCACCGGCCCTTCACCTGCCGGCCAGGAAAAGGCCTATCGCATCATCATCGACGAAATTCCGCCGGCCATCCCGCTCGACAAGGCCGGCCCCGGCACCACGGCCGCCATTCGGCTGCAGATGCGCTATTCCGTACCGCTGTTCGTCTACGGCGAAGGGCTGTGGGGCAAGGCGGACCCCGAGGGCGGGCGCACCGCCGCCAGCGTGGGCAAGCCCCAGTTGAGCTGGCGGCCTGTCACGGTGCAGGGCAAGCCTTATGTGGAACTGCGCAATACCGGCCCGGTGCATGCACGGCTGACCGACGTGGTGCTGCAGCAGGGCGGCCAGCGCAAGGCGCTGGCCGAAGGTTTGCTGGGCTATGTGTTGCCGGGTGCGAGTATGCGTTGGCCGGCACCCGTGGCGCTCAATACAGGCAGTGTGCTGCAAGGCCGGGTCAACGGCCAGGCCACGGCCGGCACCCTACCCCAGGGGCAGTGAACCAGCACCAGAATGCAGCGCAGGGGCCAAGGAGGACCCGGCAATGGTTGGATACCGTGTGTGAAATGGCTAGCGCTGAGTTTGCGCCGCGGGTGCCTGCAGTTGGCTGTGCTTGGCCCAGCGCTGGCGCTGGCCGACGACCTGCCGCCGCCGCCCACGGAGCTGTCCGCCATCGCCGACGCCACGCTGTTCCTCGACCTGATGGTGAACCGCATGCCCAAGGCTGAGCTGGTGCCGGTGCAGCAGCGGGCCGGCCAGTTGTACCTGGACAGCGCCGTGTTGCGCGCGGCAGGTGTGACACTGCCCGGCGACCCGCAGGGCGAGGTCGCCCTCGACGCGGTGAGCGGGCTGCACGCCGATTACGACAGCCGGAACCTGCGGCTGTTGCTGCAAGTGCCGCCGGCCTGGTTGCCCGAGCAACAGGTCGGCGATCGTAACCTGTACCCGCCCAGCGATGCGCGGAGCAGCTTCGGCGCGTTGTTCAACTACGACCTGTACCTGAACGACACCGATGACGGCGGCACCTACCTGGCGGCCTGGAACGAACTGCGCGTGTTCGACGGCTGGGGCACCTTCGCCAGCACCGGGCAATGGCGCCAATCGTTCAATGGCGCGCAGGCCGACGCGGCAAGGCGGGGCTTTCTGCGCTACGACACCACCTGGCGCTTCACCGACGAGCAGCGCCTGTTGACCTACGAGGCCGGCGATTTCGTTACCGGGGCACTGCCCTGGACCCGTTCGGTACGGGTGGGCGGCGTGCAACTGTCGCGCGACTTCGCCGCGCGGCCGGACCTGGTCACTTACCCCTTGCCGGCCTTTGCCGGCGAAGCCGCGGTACCGACCTCGCTCGACCTGTTCATCAACGGCTACAAGGCCAGTTCCAACGAATTGCAGCCAGGCCCCTACACGCTGACCAACGTGCCGTTCATCAACGGTGCCGGCGAAGCGGTGGTGGTCACCACCGACGCCCTGGGCCGGCAGGTTTCCACCACCTTGCCGTTCTACGTCACCAGCAGCCTGTTGCAAAAAGGCCTGTCAGACTATTCGATAGCGGCCGGGAGCCTGAGGCGTGACTACGGTGTGCGGGACTTTGCCTACGGCGCGGGGGCGGCCAGCGCCAGCCTGCGCCATGGGGTAAGCGACACGTTCACCGTGGAAACCCACCTTGAAACCGCTGCCTCGCTGATGCTGGGTGGCCTGGGTGGCAACCTGCGGCTGGGCAACTTCGGTGTGCTCAATGCCGCGCTCGCGCAGAGCCGTTTCGACGGCGATCAGGGGCAGCAGGTCGCGCTGGGTTACCAATACAACAGCCAGCGCTTCGGTTTCAGCTACCAGCGCCTGCAACGGCGTGCCGACTATGCCGACCTGAGCCGGGTCGACACCCCGGACATACAGGCAAGCACACGCAGCGAGCAGGTCAGCCTCAGCCTCAACCTTGACAGGTACGGCAATGTCGGTGCCGGCTACTTTGACGTGCGCGCTGCAGACGGCACGCGTACCCGGCTGATCAACCTGAGCTACAGCAGGCCGTTGTCAGGCAGCAGCAGTGTGTACCTGTCGGCCAACCGCGAAATCGCTGGCGGGCAGTGGGCCGTGCAGGCGCAACTGGTGATTCCGTTCGACACCCATGGCACGCTGGCGCTAGGCCTGGAACGCAGCAACACCGGTGAAACCCTGCAGCGGGTCAATTACGGGCGCGCCGTGCCGGTAGGCAGCGGCGTGGGCTATAACCTCGGCTATGCCCAGGGTAGCGACCGCGATGCCTATCGCCAGGCCGATGTGACCTGGCGCTTGCAGTCGGTACAGCTACAGGCCGGCGTATATGGCAGCAGCGGCGCAACGACCCGCTGGGCCGATGCCAGTGGTTCGCTGGTATGGATGGATGGGCTGTTCGCCGCCAACCGGATCGACGACGCTTTCGTCGTGGTCAGTACCGACGGCTATGCCGATGTACCGTTGCGCTATGAAAACCAGGAGGTCGGCCGTACCGACGCCGGCGGCCACCTGCTGGTGCCGTACAGCAGTGGTTACTACCGCGGCAAGTACGAGATCGACCCCATGGACCTGCCGCCCGATGTGCTGGCGCCGAATGTGGAGCAGCGTGTGGCCGTGCGCCGCGGCAGTGGCTACCTGCTGGAGTTCCCGCTGAAACGGGTACTGGCGGCGAGCATCGAGCTGGTTGATGCCAGCCAGCAGCCGCTGAAGCTGGGCAGCCGGGTGACCCACGAGCAATCGGGCAGCCAGGCTGTGGTCGGTTGGGACGGGCTGGTGTACCTGGAGAACCTGTCGCCACGCAACCGCCTGCAGGTCGCGCTGGAGGGGGGCGGGCGCTGCCAGGTCGAGTTCGACTTCCCCGAAGCGCAAGGTTCGATCCCATTGCTTGGGCCGTTGGTGTGCCGATGACGGCCTGGCAGCGGGGCCTGCTGGCAAGCTTGCTGTGGTTGCCGATGGGGGCCGCCTGGGGGTTGTGCTCATCGGTGGCGACCCTGCCGGCCGCGTTCGGCAGCCTCAATTCCACGCAGGTGCGCACCACGGCACAGAACGCCTCGACCCTGAACTCGGGGTTGCAGTGCACAGGGTCGCTGCTGAGCGTGCTGAGCAACAGCGACCATTTCTATCTCACTATCACGTCGCCCAGCAGCGGCCTGGTAGGCCCGACGGGGGATGTGATTCCTTACACGGTGTACGGCGACAACACCACCAATTACCCGATTGCCCGCGGCGTGGCCTATGACTTCGCCCGTACCGGCATTCTCGACCTGTTGGGTTTGCTCGGCGGCACCACCCCCAAATCGGTGCCGCTGTACATGCGCACCCAGGTGGGCAGCAATGTTGCCGCTGGCCTGTACCAGGAAACCCTGACCATTGCCTGGAGCTGGGACTACTGTTCGGGCATTGGCTTGCTCGGCGCCTGCCTTGGGCGCGACATCGGTTCAGGCAGCAAGACCCTGACCGTGAGCCTGACAGTGACCAACGATTGCCAGATCACCACGCCCAACATCAACTTCGGCAGTGCCCCGGTGGTGGCAGGGTTCGCCACGGTCAGCCAGAGCCTGAGTGTGTCCTGCACCAAGGGCAGCAACTACACGGTTGGCCTGGACGACGGGCAGAACGTGGCCAATGGCAGGCGGCGCATGAAATCTACCCTCAGCAATTACCTGGCATACGACATTTTCAAGGGTGCCGGTACGGTGCGGTGGGGCGCGGTTGGTGCGGCACGCCGCGCGAGCACTGATGCGGATGTGAACCCCGGTGCCGGTACCGGCACCGGCAGCCAAGTGTTCAACTACAACGCCAAGGTCTACACCGACCAGGCCACGCCGCCCGTGGCCAGCTATACCGACAGTGTGATCCTGGATGTGCAGTTTTGAAGGCGTGCGCCAGCTGCGGGGTCAGCGCAAGTCGCCAAGCATGTCTGCCAGCGTCTCCAGCACGGCGCCGGCCAGTGCCTTGGAGCGCGTGCCCGACCAGCCGGTGGCGGCGTTGGGCGCATCATCATGGTCCTTGAATGGCATTTCCAGGGTCAGCGACAGGCAGTCGTACGCCATGCCCACCGCATTGCAGGCCAGGGTGGTGTTCGCCTGGCCAGGCTCGTCGCGGGTGTAGCCATGTACCGTCTGGAAGTCGCGGGTAAGGCTGCACAGGGTGCTGCGGAACTGCGCCTCAAGCTTTGCCAGCCGGGGTGTGTAGCCTGGGTTGCCCTCGCACGCCGCCGTGAATACATGGGGGATTTCTTCATCACCGTGCACGTCGATGAAGGCGTCCACACCATATTGCTTCATCTGCGCCTGGGCGAAGAACACTTCCGGGGTGAGTTCGACACTGGCGTCCTGCCAGGCACGGTTGAGGTCCTTGCCTTTGAAGTTGGTGCGCAAATGGCCAAGGAAGGCGCCGTCGGGGTTCATGTTGGGGATCAGGTACAGATCGGCTTTGCCCAGCAGTTGCTGGATCACCGTGTCGTTAGCCTGCAGGCGGTCTATCACGCCCTCCATGAACCATTCGGCCATGTGCTCGCCGGGGTGTTGCTGGGCGATCAGCCATAGCTTGCGCTTGCCCTCGGCACCATCACCCGCCCGTAGCAGGGGAATGTCCCGGCCTTGCACGCTGCGGCCGCTGGCCAGCAATTCGACACCGGGCAGTTGCCGGGCCCGCTCGATCAACTGGTTGTGGCGAGCGCGCGGGTAAGGTTCGAAGTAGGCGAACCAGACCTGCGGCTGCTCAGCCTTGAGTTCGAACGAAAGCGCGCTGCCATCGAACTGGCTGGGCACCCGGAACCAGCGTTGCTGGTCGTAACTGGCAACGGCGTTGTAGCCGCTCCAGGCATGCTTGTACGAAGCGCCAGAGGCGTTGTCGAGGCTGAAGCGGTGGACCTGGCCCGGCGTCAGCCCGCTGACCCTGAAGTGGAACCACTGGTAATGGTCGCTGTGGGTGTCCGGGCGGATGGCCAGGCGCACCTGCGCCGGGTTGCTGGCATCCAGTACCTGGATATTGCCAGAATCGAAATCGCAGTCGATGTGCAGGGGGGACAGCGTTACGCTCATGGGCCGGGCTCCTTTGTGGGCATTGTTGTAGGCGTACTGTACACGGCTTGGCCGTGCAAAGTGGCGCTCGGTCCCATGCCCCCCCTGCAGAGTGTCTCAGTCCCAATCAGGGGCAAGGCCCGGCGGGCTGACTTCACGGCCATTGCGTTCCAGCGTGGCGATGCGTGCCATGTCCTGGTCATCCAGCTTCAGGCTACGGGCCAACAGGTTGCTGGCCAGGTTCTCGCGCTTGGTCGACGAGGGGATCACCGCGTAGCCCAGTTGCAGTGCCCAGGCCAGGGCAACCTGGGCCACGGTGGCCTTGTGCTTGGTGGCGATCTCGGTCAGCACCGGGTCCTTCAGCACCTTGCCGTAGGCCAAGGTCATGTAGGACGTGACAGTGATGCCTTGCGCCTCGAGGTAGGCAGCCAGCTTGCTGTTCTGCAAGTACGGGCTGAGCTCGATCTGGTTGGTGGCGATTTCGCCTTTGCCCACCACCTCGATGGCTTGCTCGGCCAACGCGATATTGAAGTTCGACACCCCGATCTGGCGGGTCAGGCCCGCTTTCTTGACCTCGGCCAAGGCGGCCATGTAGGCGGGCAGGTCAACGCCGTTGCCCGGGGCTGGCCAGTGGATCAGCAACAGGTCCACGTAGTCGGTGCGCAGTTTTTTCAGGCTTTCCTTCAAGCTGTCTTGCAGCTTGTCATGGGCATAGTTGTCGACCCAGATCTTGGTGGTAATGAACAACTCACCGCGTGGTACACCGCTCTCGGCGATGGCCTGGCCGACCTCTGCTTCGTTCTTGTAGACCTGCGCGGTGTCGATGGCCCGGTAGCCCAGCTTGAGGGCGGCCTTGACCGAGTCGATGACCGTCTGGCCTGTGAGGCGAAAAGTACCGAGACCAAAAGATGGAATGCTCATGAGGTGGCTCCTGCTAGGTGAGGGAAGGGGCTGGAATTCAGCCAGGGGGGGCAGCCCCGTCCGTTGTTTGAGTGTGGAGCAGTGTGCAAGTTTGATGCGGTTTGATTAAGGCGGGGTTCGACCAAGGACATTTGATCCCCAGGCAAAAAAGGGCGCAGGCGTGGGTGGGCTGGGAGGAAGCTGGGGCAGGGTTGAGCGGTACCGGCGGGTACAAATGAAACGGCCCGCCATTGCGGCGGGCCGTGGTGTTGCAGGTGGCAATCAGCGGCGACGGAACAGCGGCAGCGGCTCGTCGGTAGCGGCCTGGTAGGTCACCGAGAAGTCCTTGAGGCCCTGCAATGCGTCTTCCGGGTCCTTGTCGGCACGGATGGCGAATGCATCGAAACCGCAACGGGCCATGTAGAACAACTGGTCGCGCAGTACGTCACCAATGGCACGCAGCTCGCCCTTGAAGCCGTAGCGGTCACGCAGCAGGCGCGCGTTGGAGTAGCTGCGCCCGTCGGTGAAGGCGGGGAAGTTCAAGGCGATGACCTGGAAGTACTGCACGTCTTCACCGATTTCTTCGGCTTCCTGGTCGCTGTCCAGCCACACGCCAAGGCCGCCGTCGCGGGCCTTGAGCACATGGGCATGGTCACGCCACATCTGCAGCGGAACGATGTAGTCGTCGCAGTTGGTCAGCTCGTCGAAAGACGTTTCCTTGGGCAGCAGGTGCCAGGTTTCGTCGACGATCTGATTGTTCTTAATGATTCGCTGCATAGACGCGTTCCTTGAAGGGGTCGATACCGATACGCTGGTAGGTGTCGATGAAACGCTCTTCCTCGGTACGTTGCTCGACGTACACCGCGATCAGCTTTTCGATCACATCGGCCATGTCATCCTGGGCGAAGGACGGGCCGAGGATCTTGCCCAGGCTTGCGCCGCGTGCAGCGTTGCCGCCCAGCGACACCTGGTAGAACTCCTCACCTTTCTTGTCCACGCCGAGGATGCCGATGTGGCCCACGTGGTGGTGGCCGCAGGCGTTCATGCAGCCGGAAATGTTCAGGTCGATTTCGCCGATGTCGAACAGGTAGTCCAGGTCGTCGAAGCGGCGCTGGATGGACTCGGCAATCGGGATCGACTTGGCATTGGCCAGCGAGCAGTAATCACCGCCCGGGCAGCAGATGATGTCGGTCAGCAGGCCGATGTTCGGAGTGGCGAAGCCGCTTTCGCGTAATTCCAGCCACAGCGCGTGCAGTTGGCGCTGCTCGACATCGGGCAGGATGATGTTCTGCTCGTGCGAAGTACGCAGGAAGCCGAAGCTGTAGCGCTCGGCCAGGTCGGCCACGGCGTCCAGCTGCTTGTCGGTCAGGTCACCCGGGGCCACGCCGGTGGGTTTGAGCGACAGGGTAACGGCCACGTAACCCGGCCGCTTGTGAGCGCGGGTGTTGCGCGAGCGCCAGCGGGCGAAGCCAGGGTACTCGGCGTCCTGGGCGGCGAAGTCGACGTTGTCCAGGGCCAGGTATTCGGGGTCGACGAAGTGGCGCGATACCCGCTGCACTTCGGCTTCGGTCAGGGTAGTGCTGCCGCCACGCAGGTGGACCATTTCGGCCTCGACCTTTTCGGCGAACACTTCCGGGGTCAGTGCCTTGACCAGGATCTTGATCCGCGCCTTGTACTTGTTGTCACGGCGACCGTAACGGTTGTACACGCGCAGGATGGCGTCGAGGTAGCTGATCAGGTCTTGCCACGGCAGGAATTCGTTGATGAACGAGCCGACCACCGGGGTACGCCCCAGGCCGCCGCCTACCAATACGCGGAAGCCCAGCTCACCGGCCGCATTGCGCACCGGCTCCAGGCCGATATCGTGCACTTCGATGGCGGCACGGTCTTCCTGCGAGCCATTGATGGCAATTTTGAACTTGCGCGGCAGGAAGGCGAATTCCGGGTGGAAGGTGGTCCACTGGCGCACAATTTCGCACCATGGCCGTGGGTCGATGACCTCGTCTGCAGCAACCCCGGCGAACTGGTCGGTGGTGGTGTTGCGCAGGCAGTTGCCGCTGGTCTGGATCGCGTGCATCTGCACTTTGGCCAGCTCGGCAAGGATGTCTGGAACATCTTCCAGCGCCGGCCAGTTGTACTGCACGTTCTGCCGGGTGGAAATGTGGGCGTAGCCCTTGTCGTAGTCGCGGGCGATCTTGGCCAGGGTGCGAACCTGGGTGGCGTTCAGCTGGCCGTACGGCACGGCGACACGCAGCATCGGCGCGAAACGTTGGATGTATAGGCCGTTCTGCAGGCGCAGAGGGCGGAATTCTTCTTCGCTCAGCTCACCGGCCAGGTAGCGGCGGGTCTGATCACGGAACTGCTTGACGCGGTCCTCGATGATCCGCTGATCGTACTCGTCGTATACGTACATAAAAGTCCTGTCTCAGGCATGCAGCTATTCGCGCGCACGGCCGCGCACTCCGGTACGGAGCCGGGGAACGATAGCAGGTTGCGTTTATGCGCTAAAGTGATGTTTTTGCATATGAAAAGAACCAAATGGACTATGTGAGACTGACTGCCATTTGTGCCCAGTATACCGGCGCGGCGGGTATAATCCGCGGTTTGCGTTACAGGGATGCCAGCCCATGTTGAAGGCGTTGTGCCAAAGCATTTGTCTTGCCTTGCCGCTGGCGGCGAGCGCACAACCGGCTTCGGTGGTGTTCCTCAACCCGGGGCTGTCCAGTGAGACGTTCTGGAACAGCTACAGCCGGTTCATGCAGGCCGCCGCCCAGGAGCTGGGCATGACCCTGCGCGTGCAATACACCGAGCGCAGTGCCGACCAGGCGTTGACCCAGGCAAGGGCGATACTCACCGCGCCGCAGCGGCCCGATTACCTGATAGTGGTCAACGAGCAATACGTGGCGCCGGAAATCCTGCGCCTTTCGCGCGGCACGGGGGTGAAGCTGCTGCTGGTGAATAATGGCCTCACGGCCAGTCAGGAGCGCAGCATCCTGGCCCAGCCCGACAAGTTCGCCGCGCCACTGGGCACACTGACCAGCAATGACGAACAGGCGGGTTTCGAGATGTTGCATCAGATGGTCGCGCGATTGCCACGTGGCCATGGCCCGGTAGAGTTGCTGGCGTTTGTCGGCGTCAAGACCACGCCGGCCTCGCAACTGCGCGAGCAGGGTATGCGCAGGGCGCTGGCCGATTTCCCCCAGGTGCGCCTGCGTCAGGTGGTGTATGGCGGCTGGAGCCGACAGCGGGCCTACGAGCAGGCGCAGCTGCTGCTGCAGCGTTACCCGAACATCGGCCTGGTGTGGTCGGCCAATGACGAAATGGCCTTCGGCGCCATGCAAGCTTTCCAGGAAGCCGGCCATACGCCGGGGCGTGACGTGCTGTTCGGTGCTGTGAACAGCTCGCCCGAGGCGCTGCGTGCGCGCATCGACGGCCGCCTGAGCGTGCTGTTGGGTGGGCATTTCACCCTCGGTGGCTGGGCCATGGTGATGCTGCACGATGATGCCCAGGGGCTGGCGCTGAACCGTGATGGCTTGCGTGTACACACCGCGCCGGTCATGCAGGTGATTGACCAGGCCAAGGCCAGGCGTTGGCTGAAACTGCTGGAGCGGGACGACTATGGCGTGGATTTTCAGCGCTACAGCGCCGAAGGGCGGCCTGCCAGTTACCAATACCCGTTTTTGACGTCGCCGGTCGAATATTGAAAGACCCTGCTTGAGAGAAGGGCATTGCTCGTCTTAACTGCTGGTTGTGAAGTGCATTCCCATAACCACTACAAGAGGCAATGCAATGGGAAACTCAACCAAGGTCCGCAAAGCTGACAGCAGTGTCGATGCCTGGGCGATCCTCTGCCTGATCGTGCTGGTGGTCGTCACCGCCGTGTACTGGGTCAGCCACCAGTGACTTGAACCTTCCGACCGTGATGCAGCCACGGCGCCTGCGGCAGCCATTGCGCAGGCGTTGTGCTTTGCGGCCCCGTGATTAACGCGCGGTAAGGTGTAGCGCCAGTTGCACCAGGCCAATCAGCACGGCAATGAACACCAAGGTGAACAGTGTGCCCATGACGATGAAATGGCTTGCCTTGCCATGGGTGAAGTCGCGGGCGCGGTTCTTGCCGCTTTGCACGCCGAAGGCGGCGGCGAGGATGCTGTGCAGCATCTGCCAGAAGGTCGGCGGTTTGCCTTGGCTGGAATCGTCCATGGTGGCTCCTGAATAATCAGAGGCAATCAGGGACAGTGTAGGTGGGGTTTGCCGCTACCGTGCAACCCGTTCGCGACCCGAGCCCGCGCCTGCCGAAGCAACCGGGCCCGGGCAGCCGCAACCGGGTGTCGCGAAGGGCCGCAAGGCGGCCCCGGCAGACTCAGCTGTCGTAACCCAGGTTAGGGGCCAGCCAGCGCTCGCTGACGCTGACATCCTGGCCTTTACGCGCGCTGTAACACTCGATCTGGTCCTTGTCGACCTTGCCCACGGCAAAGTACTGCGCATGCGGGTGGGCGAAGTACCAGCCACTGACCGCCGCGGCCGGGAACATCGCGAAGTGCTCGGTGAGGAACACGCCGCTTGGCCCGGTTTCGCCAATGGCCGTGCCATCGAGCAGGCGGAACAGGGTCTCTTTTTCGGTATGGTCCGGGCAGGCCGGGTAGCCCGGTGCCGGGCGGATGCCGCGGTACTGCTCCTTGATCAGCGCTTCGTTGTCCAGTTGCTCGTCGCGGGCATAACCCCAGTGTTCCTTGCGCACCTGTTCGTGCAGCCATTCGGCACAGGCTTCGGCCAGGCGGTCGGCCAGGGCCTTGACCATGATCGAGCTGTAGTCGTCGCCTTTGTCCTGATACGCCTTGGCCACTTCCTCGGCACCAATGCCGGCCGTGGTGATGAAGCCCCCCACGTAATCGGTCACGCCGCTGCCTTTGGGCGCGACGAAGTCGGCCAGCGACCAGTTGGCCTTGCCGTCCGGCTTGATGGTTTGCTGGCGCAGGTGGTGCAGGGTGGCCAGGGTCTGGCCATCTGCACCGTAGACTTCGATATCGTCATCGGCGACCTGGTTGGCCGGCCAGAAGCCGAACACCGCCCGGGCACTGATCAGCTTTTCGTCGATCAGCTTGTCGAGCATTTCGCGGGCATCGTTGTACAGCGCCGTGGCCGCTTCGCCGACCACCTCGTCGGTGAGGATGCGCGGGAACTTGCCGGCCAGGTCCCAGGAAATGAAGAACGGTGTCCAGTCGATGTATTCGGCCAAGGTGCGCAGATCGATGTCTTCCAGCACCTTCACGCCGGTGAAGGAGGGTACCGCTGGCTGGTAGCCGGCCCAATCGTATTGCGGCTTGGCGGCGATGGCCTGGGCGTAGCTCAGGCGCTCGGTACGGGCACTGCGGTTGGCGGTGCGTTCGCGTACTTCCACGTACTCCTGGCGGGTCCGCTCGATGAAACCTGGCTTGAGCTCCCTGGACAGCAGCTGGGTAGCCACGCCAACCGCGCGCGAGGCGTCGGTGACGTAGACCACGGCATCGTTGCTGTACTTCGGTTCGATCTTGACGGCGGTATGCGCCTTGGACGTCGTGGCGCCCCCGATCATCAGCGGCAGCGTGAAGCCCTGGCGCTGCATTTCGCGGGCAACGTGGACCATCTCGTCCAGCGACGGCGTGATCAGGCCGGAGAGGCCGATGATGTCGCACTTTTCGTCGCGAGCGGTTTGCAGAATTTTCTCGGCCGGCACCATCACGCCAAGGTCGACGATATCGTAACCGTTGCAGCCCAGCACAACGCCAACGATGTTCTTGCCGATGTCGTGCACGTCGCCTTTCACCGTGGCCATCAGGATCTTGCCTTTGGCTTCGGGCTTGTCACCTTTCTCGGCCTCGATGAAGGGGATCAGGTGCGCCACTGCCTGCTTCATCACCCGGGCCGACTTGACCACCTGGGGCAGGAACATCTTGCCCGCGCCGAACAGGTCCCCGACCACGTTCATGCCGTTCATCAGCGGGCCTTCGATCACTTCGATCGGGCGTGCGCACTGCTGGCGGCAGGCTTCGGTGTCCTCGACGATGAATGCGGTAATGCCCTTGACCAGCGCGTGCTCCAGGCGTTTTTCCACCGGCAGCGAGCGCCACTCTTCGTTTTCCACTTCTTTGGTGGCGCCGCCGCCGCGGTAGTCTTCGGCGATTGCCAGCAGGGCGTCGGTGCCGTGCGGGGTGCGGTTGAGCACCACGTCCTCGACCTTTTCGCGCAGCGCAGCGGGAATTTCGTCGTAGATTTCCAGCTGGCCGGCGTTGACGATACCCATGGTCAGGCCGTTCTGGATCGCGTGGTAGAGGAACACCGAGTGGATCGCCTCACGCACCGGGTTGTTGCCACGGAACGAGAACGACACGTTGGACACACCGCCCGAGCTCAGCGCATGCGGCAGGTGGTCGCGAATGTAGGCACAGGCCTCGATGAAATCGACGGCGTAGTTGTTGTGCTCTTCGATACCGGTGGCGACGGCGAAGATATTCGGGTCGAAGATGATGTCTTCCGGCGGGAAGCCCACTTCGTTGACCAGGATGTCGTAACTGCGCTGGCAGATTTCCTTCTTGCGCGCAGCCGTGTCGGCCTGGCCCACTTCGTCGAAGGCCATGACCACCACGGCGGCGCCGTAGCGCTTGCACAGGCGGGCATGGTGCTTGAACTGCTCCACGCCTTCTTTCATGGAAATGGAGTTGACGATGCCCTTGCCCTGGATGCACTTCAGGCCCGCCTCGATCACTTCCCACTTCGACGAGTCGATCATGATCGGCACGCGCGAGATGTCCGGTTCGCCAGCGATCAGGTTGAGGAAGCGGACCATGGCGGCCTGGGAGTCGAGCATCCCTTCGTCCATGTTGATGTCGATCACCTGGGCGCCGGCTTCGACCTGCTGCAGGGCGACTTCCAGGGCTTCGGTGTAGTTCTCTTCACGGATAAGCCGGGCGAACTTGGCGGAGCCGGTGATGTTGGTACGCTCGCCAACGTTCACGAACAGCGACTGGCGGTCGATGGTGAACGGCTCCAGGCCCGACAGGCGGCAGGCCTTGGCGATTTCCGGAATCTCGCGCGGCGGGTATTTGGCGACCGCTTCGGCAATCGCCTGGATGTGGCCCGGGGTGGTACCGCAGCAACCGCCGATGATGTTGAGGAACCCGCTGGCGGCGAACTCCTCGACCACCGCGGCCATTTCGGCAGGGCTTTCGTCGTATTCACCGAAGGCGTTGGGCAGGCCGGCGTTGGGGTGTGCCGAGACATGGGTGTCGGCCTTGGTCGACAGTTCTTCCAGGTACGGGCGCAAGTCCTTGGCGCCCAGGGCGCAGTTCAGGCCCACGGAAATCGGCTTGGCGTGGCGTACCGAGTTCCAGAACGCTTCGGTGGTCTGGCCCGACAGGGTGCGCCCGGAGGCATCGGTAATGGTGCCGGAGATCATGATCGGCAGTTCGATGCTGTCTTCCTCGAACACCTGTTGCACGGCGAAGATCGCCGCCTTGGCGTTGAGAGTGTCGAAGATGGTCTCGATCAGGATCAGGTCGGCGCCGCCTTCGATCAGGCCACGGGTGGCCTCCACATAGTTCACCACCAGCTCGTCGAAGGTGACGTTGCGGTAGCCAGGGTCGTTGACGTCCGGTGAAATCGAGCAGGTGCGGCTGGTAGGGCCGAGCACGCCAGCAACGAAGCGCGGCTTGTCGGGGGTTTCCAGCGTCTTGGCATCGGCCACCTGGCGGGCAATGCGCGCACCTTCGACGTTCAGCTCGTACACCAGCGATTCCATGCCGTAGTCGGCCTGGGAGATTTGGGTGGCATTGAAGGTGTTGGTTTCGAGAATATCCGCGCCCGCATCCAGGTAGGCTTTCTCGATGGCAGCGATCACGTCTGGGCGGCTGAGCAGCAACAAATCGTTGTTACCCTTGACATCGCTTGGCCAATCGGCGAAACGCGTGCCACGATAGTCGTGTTCCTCGAGCCGGTAGCTTTGGATCATAGTGCCCATGCCGCCGTCGAGGATCAGGATGCGCTCTTTGAGGGCGTTCTGGAGTGCTTGGAGACGAGCGCTGCGGTCGGACATAGGAACTACCTGGTCGGGCGAATATCAGAAGGGGCCGAATCATAACAAAGCTGCGCGGTTTTTAGGTGCATCGCCCATTTCCATGAATTCTGCTCATGTTGGCCTAGCCGGTGAAAAACGGTGGCCAAGGACGACCAGGCAACAAATCGTGATGGCTTCAAGAACCAGGACTTTCCGCACATGGTGCAACGTATCCTTGCCGGCGCTTTCGCCCTGCTCCTTAGTGGCGCGGTGCTTGGGCAAGCTCCCCAGTCGAGCCCGGCCATATCCTACACCCGGGACATCCAACCCATTTTCACCGAGAAATGCGTGGCCTGCCACGCCTGCAACGATGCCGCCTGCCAACTGAAGCTGGAAAGCCCCGAAGGCGCAGTACGCGGGGCCAGCAAGGTTCCGGTGTACCAGGGCGAGCGCAGCCAGGCAGTGCCCACCACGCGGCTGTTCTACGACGCCCACAGCGAGAGCGAGTGGCGCAAGAAAGGCTTCTACTCGGTGCTCGACAACCAGGGCAGCCAGGCCGCGCTGATGGCGCGCATGCTCGAACTGGGGCACAAGACGCCACTCACGCCCAATGCCAAGGTGCCTGACGAGATCGTCCTGGGCCTGAACCGCAACAACATGTGCCCCTTGCCCCATGAGTTCGATGCCTACGCCGGCGCCCATCCCAAGGAAGGCATGCCGCTGGCCGTGACCGGGTTGACGGACCAGGAATACGACACCATGCGCCGTTGGCTGGCCGCCGGCGCGCCGGTCGAGTACCAGCCGATCCAACCCAGCGCTGCCGAAGCCCGGCAAATCGCCGAATGGGAGGAACTGCTCAACCGCCCAGGCTCCACCGAAGCGCTGGTTGGCCGCTGGCTGTACGAGCACCTGTTCCTGGCGCATATCTATTTTACAGGGGGTGAGCAGGGTCATTTCTTCCAGTGGGTGCGCTCGCGCACGCCAAGCGGCCAGCCAGCAGACATCATCGCCACGCGGCGGCCCAACGACCCGCCCGGTACCGACTTCTACTACCGGTTGATCCCGGTGCAGGGCGTGATCGTGCACAAGACGCACATCACCTACCCAATGGGGCCGCAAAAGCTCAAGCGGGTGAAGCAGCTGTTCTATGCCGGTGACTGGCATGCCAGCGCGCTGCCCGGCTATGGCCCACGCCACCGCGCCAACCCGTTCGAAACCTTCGAGGCCATCCCGGCGGTGGCGCGCTACCAGTTCATGCTGGATAACGCCGAGTACTTCGTGCGCACCTTCATCCGCGGGCCTGTTTGCCGGGGGCAGATCGCCACCGACGTCATTCGCGACAACTTCTGGGCATTGTTCCAGGAGCCCGCGCACGACCGCTACATCACCGATGCGCACTACCGCGGCGAAGCCACGCCGTTGCTGGCCATGCCAGGCCAGAACGACGACGTGGGCAGTGTGCTGAGCCTGTGGCACGCGTACCGCGACAAGCGCAACGCCTATGAAAAGCTGCGCCGGGAAGCCTATGCCGAGCTGCCGGCCCCAGGCTGGGCGACGCTGTGGGCCGGTAACGACAATGCCTTGCTGAGCATATTCCGTCATTTCGACAGCGCCTCGGTAACCAAGGGCCTGGTCGGCGACGTGCCCCTTACCGTCTGGCTGTTCGACTACCCACTGCTCGAACGCACCTATTACCAGCTGGCAGTCAATTTCGATGTGTATGGCAACGTGTCCCACCAGTTGCAGACGCGCCTGTACTTCGACCTGATCCGCAACGGTGCCGAGGTCAATTTCCTGCGCCTGATGCCGGCAGACCAGCGCAAGGCGATTCTTGGCGACTGGTACCAGAACAGCGGCAAGGTCAAGATGTGGCTGGACTACGAGGACATCGACAGTGACACGCCGAGCGGTATCAAGCTTGACCCGCGCAACCCCACGCGCGACTTCGGCCTCAAGCTGTTGCAGCGCACCGGCAGCCTGAATGCCGCGCCCGACCCGATCAACCGCTGCCAGGGCGCCTTCTGCTCGCGGCCGCAAATGAGCGAAGAGTTCCGCAATGCCGAGCAGTCGCTAAGCCGCCTGGTCTCGCGCCCGGCGGCCGGGCTGAAGGTGATCAACCAGCTGCCCGAGGCGACGATGTTGCGCATCGAAGGGCAGGGCGGCCAGCGCCAGGTGTACAGCCTGCTACGCAATCGCGCGCACAGCAACGTGGCCTTCCTGCTTGGCGAGGCCTATCGCTACCAGCCTGGCCTGGACACCCTGACCCTGTACCCCGGTGTGCTCAGCAGTTACCCCAACTTCATGTTCAACATCCCGACCAAGGATGTGCCGGAATTCGTCGAGGACATGGAGTACGCGAAGGACGATGCGGCGAAGTTCGAACGCATTGTCATGCGCTGGGGCGTGCGCCGCAGCCACCCCGAGTTCTGGCGCTACTTCCATGACCTGAACAGCTACATCAAGGAAACCGAGCCGCTCGAGGCCGGGGTGCTGGACATGAATCGCTACGAAAACCTCTGATCGGTTTGGCTGACCTTTCCGATACACCTGCGGTCGGAAAGTGTTAGGTGGCCTGTATCGGTGCTCACGCAGCCGATACGGGCCTCAATGCACCGAAAAGCGCAGGTTCTTTCATGTTGTATTCGCTTCAGGCATTGCGGGCGTTCGCCGCTTGGGTGGTGGTCTGCCACCATTTCATGCAGATCTTCTTCGATTTCCATGCCACGGGCCCCGTCGGCCAATTGCTCACTGACCGCGGCGCCGTGGGCGTGGACATCTTCTTCGTGATCAGTGGGCTGGTTATCTACCTGTCGACCTGCGACAAGCCGGTCGAGCCGCGCCAGTTTCTGCTCAACCGGGTGCTGCGCATCGTTCCCGCCTACTGGTTCTATACGGCCCTGATGGCCTTGTTGTTGCTGGCGTTCAGCCAATGGATGCCGCACCAGGTGTTCAGTTGGCATCACCTGCTGCTGTCGCTGCTGTTCATCCCGGCGGAGAACCCCGGCGGTTATGGCCTGTATCCCACCTTGAACGTGGGCTGGACGCTGAACTTCGAGATGTTCTTCTACCTGTTGTTCGGCCTGGCTTTCCTTGTGCGCAAACGTCACCACCTGTTGATGGTGGCTGGCGCCTTGCTGCTGGTCAGCGAGGTGCTGGGGCGGTTCGGCTTGCTCAGCCACTTTTACAACAACGACATCATCTATGAGTTCTTGCTCGGCATCGGCCTTGGGGTCTTGTACCGCCATGGGCTGATCCGCCAGGGCCGGGTGCTGGCGTTGCTGTTGCTGGGGGCGGCAGGCCTGGCCATCTATCACCTCGATGCATCGCAGCGTTTGCTGCATTGGGGCGTGCCGAGCGCAATGATCGTGCTGGCCTTCATCGCCCTGGAACCGATGTTCAAAGGCAACCGGCTGCTCAAGGCGCTGGGCGACTGCTCGTATTCCGTGTACCTGATCCATGTGCTGGTGCTGTATGCCGGCTGGTTCGCCAGCCAGCGGCTGCAGTTGAATCCTTACTGGGTATTCGCGGTGTGCGTGCCGTCCATTGGACTAATGTCGTGGTTCAGCTATTGCTGGCTGGAACGTGGCCTGTACCGGCGCATGCAGGCGTGGCTGGCGGCGCCGCGAGGGGGCGAGCCGGCCTATGCGCTTTCCCGAGTCAAATACTAGGACTTTGTTCGATGCGCCGGTTGGCGTACACTTGGCGGCAAGTCTGTGAGGAACCTACATGAGCGCTATAACCATTACCGACGCCGCCCATGACTACCTGGCCGATCTGCTCTCCAAGCAGAACACGCCTGGCATCGGCATTCGTATTTTCATCACCCAGCCGGGCACCCAGTACGCCGAAACCTGCATCGCCTACTGCAAGCCGGGCGAAGAGAAGCCTGACGACACCGCCGTTGGCCTCAAGAGCTTTACCGCTTACCTGGATGCGGTCAGCGTGCCGTTCCTGGAAGATGCCCTGGTCGATTACGCCACCGACCGCATGGGTGGCCAGCTGACCATCAAGGCGCCGAACGCCAAGGTGCCGATGGTCAATGAAGACAGCCCGATCAACGAGCGTATCAACTACTACCTGCAGACCGAGATCAACCCTGGTCTGGCCAGCCATGGCGGCCAGGTCAGCCTGGTAGATGTAGTGGACGACGGCATTGCTGTGCTGCAGTTTGGCGGTGGTTGCCAAGGGTGCGGCCAGGCTGACGTGACGTTGAAAGAAGGCATCGAGCGCACCCTGCTCGAGCGTATCCCGGAGCTGAAGGGCGTGCGTGACGTGACTGACCACAGCCAGAAAGAAAACGCCTACTACTAAGCCTTCCGGCGGCTGCGGGGCTGCAGCCTCACCGTTGCCATGGCGCATGCTTGCTCGGGCTGCGTTGCAGCCCGATCGCGACACGAGGCCGGGTCTGAACAGGCCGCTAAAGTCCCCGCACTTAGCAATAAAGTGTTACGTTTTCAAGCCCTGCGACAACAGGCCGCAGCCCGTATTTCAAGGGCTGCAGGCCCTACCTGCCCAGGTCGGGTAGAACCCCTCTGGGTCTCATGCCAGAATGCCCCGGTTTTTCGACTGGCCCGTCCCAAGGGCCGGCACCTTCCCTGTAAAGGATGGTTTCATGAATGATCTATATAGCCGGCGGGCAGTCGTCGCCGGCATGGGCGTTCTCGGGGTCGGCCTGCTGGCGGGCTGCAGCCCGGCGCGGGGGCTCGAGTTCAAGTACGGCAAGAACATGAGCAATGAGATCCTCGGGCGCAAGTTCAGCCTCAAGGACCCGCAAGGCAACGTGCGCACCCTGTCGAGCTTTTACGGCAGCATGCCCATGATTTTCTTCGGCTTCACCCAGTGCCCGGCGGTCTGCCCCACCACGCTGGCGCGTGCGGCGCAGATCCGCAAGACGCTGCGCGGCCGCGACCGCGACTTGTTCCAAGTGGTGTTCATCACCCTGGACCCGGAGCGCGACACCCCCGAGGTGCTCGATGCCTACGTCAAGGCCTTTGACCCCACGTTCATCGCACTGACCGGCACCCCCGAAGAAATTGCTGCAGTAGCCAAGGAATTCAAGGTGTTCTACGAGAAAGTCCCGGCCGGGGACACCTACACCATTTCTCATTCGTCCACCAGCTACGTCTACGATACACGTGGCACCCTGCGCCTGAGCCTGGGCCATTCCCTGACTGCCAAGGAATGCGCCGAAGACCTGGTCACCCTGATGGAGATCTGCTGAATGTTGATGCAACCGATCAAACGCGGCCTGGCTGCCCTGGCCCTTGCCGGGCTGGCACTGCCGGCCCTCGCCCAGACCACCGTGAGTGAAGCCTGGGTGCGTGCCAGCGTGCCGCACCAGCAGTCCACCGGCGCATTCATGACCCTGACCGCCAGCAGCGACAGCAAGCTGGTGAGCGTGGCGTCGCCAGTTGCCAAGACCGTTCAGGTACACGAAATGACCATGAACGGCGATGTGATGGGCATGCGTGAGGTGAAGGCTGTCGAGCTACCCGCGGGCAAAGCCGTTACGCTGGACCCAAATGGCCTGCATGTGATGCTGATGGGCCTGAACGGCCAGGTCAAGGAAGGCGAAAAAGTACCGCTGAGCCTGACCATCGAAGACGCCAAAGGCGCCAAGGAAACCGTGGAAGTGCAGGCTGAAGTGCGCGCGCTCACCGCCGAGGCGGGCGGCGGCCACGACCACATGCACATGCAGCACTGACAGGTTCCAGCAAGGCAGCCTTGGCGCGCCGGTCAACTGCGAAACTTGGGCAGTGGCCGGTCGAGGGTCAGCGAGGTCAAGGTCTTGCGGACTTGCGCCTCGTCGGCTTCCAGCGCCCGTAAACTCGCGCGAATCTTGCCTGCGGCGGGCACATCGCCCTGCCGGTCGATCCAGTCGGCAATCTCCTTGCACGCGCTACTCAGGCAGGCCTGGCGCTGGTTCATCAGCGACAGTAGGGTGGTGAGCTCTCTTTGGGACATGGCAGGATCCTCCGTTCAGCCCTGTTAGTGTAGCAGTGGCTAGGCGGCCTGCCTGTGGCGAGGTGCCACAGCTCAGCCTGACCTCCAGGCGCTGCGATAAACGCCCGGCGGCACGCCGTAGGCCTGCTTGAACTGCCGGCTCAGGTGGCTCTGGTCGGCAAAGCCCAGGTCGAACGCGACCTGCGACGCTACCAGGCCGCTTTTCAGCATTTCCCGTGCACGGGCCAGGCGCCGCTGTTTGAGCCAGGCATGCGGCGGCAGGCCGGTAGCCTGGCGAAACACCCGGGCGAAGTGAAATGGCGACAGGTTGACCGCCGCTGCCAGCGCCTCCAGCGAAGGCGGGTCGGCCAGCCGGCTTTCCAGCAGTTCGCGCGCGCGGGCCACTGCCAGGGGCTCTTGGCCCGGGGCCGAAGGCGCCGCGCATTGCCCATGGCGCTGCACCAGCGCCAGCACCGCCTGGCGCCAGGCGGTTTGCTGCTGCAGGGCGCTGGCACCGGCTTCTGACAACTGGTGCAGTTGACTGAATGCAACGGCCAGCGCAGGGTCTTGGATCACGCTGGCCTTGAAGCTGCGCATGCCGTGACGCCCCAGCTCCAGTTCCTCGAGCACCCCTGTGACCCGTTCATGATCGGGGTAGAAACCGCGATAGCGCCAACCTGCTTCGTGAGCGGTGGCGCCGGTGTGCAGTTCGTCCGGATTGATCAGCACCATGCTGCCGACCGGGGCCAGGTGCTCGCTGCCGCGGTGCCAGAAACGCTGGGCGCCGGACTCGATCACGGTGAACACATAACCCTCGTGGACGTGCGGGGCGAAGCGTTGCTGAACGTAACGCGCGTGCAGCATCTCGACGTCGCCCAGCGCTGGCGCCTGCCAAAGGTGTGTCTGCTCGCGCAGTGCCTCGCTCATGCCAGCCAACTGCGCAAAAGGAAGAAGATCAACATGCTCACCAGCATGCTCAGCACTACGCTGCGGGTCAACAGCACCAAGGTGATGGCCGCCAGTGAGCCCAGCAGGTAGGGGTTGAGCAGGCTCAGTTCGAGCTGGTGCTCGGGCAGGAAAATGATGGGGCCGCAGATGGCCGTGAGCATGCCCGGCACGGCAAAGCCCAGAAATTGCCGCGCGTTGGAGCTAAGCCGTAAGGGCAGGCGTGGCTCCAGAAACGCGTAGCGGTTGAGAAACACGATGGCCCCCATGGCAAAAATCAGCACCCAGGTCATGTGCGTGCTCCGGCAAATTTCTGGCAGATGAAACCGGCGCTCATGCCCAGCAACCCGGCGGCGACCAGGGCGGTCTCCCAGTGCCAGTAGCTGAACAATACCGAGCAGAACAGCGACACGGCTACGCACGCCAGCGTGGCGAGGTTGCGCACCAGCGGCGCGATCAAGGCCACGAAGGTGGCGACGATGGAAAAGTCCAGCCCGTACTGGTCCAGGTGTGGAATGCTCTGGCCCAGCAGGATACCGGCCAGGGTGAACAGGTTCCAGGCAACGTAGAAGGTCAGGCCCACCCCTAACGCGTACCAGCGGTTGAACTGCTGCTGCTCGTACTGGCTGGTCAGGGCGAAGAATTCGTCGGTCAACAGAAAGCCTAGGCCCAGCCGCCAGCGCAGCGGCTGGTTGGACAGCACTGGGCGCATCGACAGGCCATACAGCAGGTGCTGTGAGGTCAACAGCAAAGTGGTCAGCAGTATCGATGCCAGGTTGGCGCCGCCCTTGAGCATGCCGATGGCCACCAGTTGCGCGGCGCCGGCAAAGACGATGGCCGACAGCCCTTGGCCCTGCCAAGGGCTTAGGTTGGCCTCGATGGCCATCGACCCGGCGAGCAGGCCCCAAGGGGCGACGGCAAGGGACAGCGGCAGGATGGCGATGGCGCCGTGGAGAAAGGCTTGGCGAGCAATGGTGGGCATGGTATCTGCAATGCGTTTACAGGGCAGGCCAGCATGCCAGACGGTCAGGGGGTTGGCTTGAACGATCTTGCTGGTCGACAGCGCTTTTGGCGTGAGCGCCCGTAATGCCCCCGGGCACCAGCTAGGGGTGCCGGGTCAGGTGTTGCTGCGCTGTCACGCAGCCATTGATGTCGACCGCCTTCTGCAGCAGGCTCAACCGGTGCTGTGGGTCCAGTTCGCTGAGCAGGCGGTACACCTCGGCCTGGTAGTCACGCTGGCGCCCCCACAGCATTTCCAGGCCTTGTGGCTGGTTGCGTCGGCAGGCCAGCTGGGTGGCAGGCTGCGGGTAATAGGGGGCGTACACGGTGGCCATGCTGGGGATGGCCTCCAGGGCTGTGCGGTAATCGCTACTGGCATTGTAGGGCTGGCACCAGGTGGCGATGGCCGGTGCGGGTGCGGCAAAGCCCTGCTTTAGGCTGGCTTCGAGCAACGGGCAGGCAGCTTCAGGGATCTGCGCCGCGGGAAGGTAGGTCATGTAGTACAGGGCCAACCGGTATTGGGCGACCGGGTGGCCCAGCTCGACCGACTTTTTCAACAGGGCCACCGCTGTAGGCAAGGTGTGAGCCATTGCCTGCCCCTGGCGGCTGAGCTCCGGGTCGGCGCCCAGCGACGTGCGCAGGGTGCTGCTGCCTTCTTCCTGATTGTCGGCCTGTTCCAGCAATGGCAACGCCTGGCGGTAGAGCAGGTCGGCATGCGGGTCGATATTAACCTCCAGCGCCTGGGCAGCCAGCGGCAGTAACGCAACCAGCAGCGCGGGCAGGCGCATGGCCAGGCTCACAGGTGAACCCCATGGGCGGCCAGGTGAGAGTGCACGGTTTCGACGGTCATGGCGGTCAAGCATTGCGCCTCGGGGAAATCGGAACGACCACGTATTCTAGCCAGCCAAGGGGCCTGGCCGAAAGGCCGCTGTGCAAATGTCAGACGAGTCTGATAGGGGTGACATTACGCTGGGCGTGTTTTTCCTGGGCCAGGCCCAGCTTGGCGGTGATCACCTTGGCCAAGGCATTGTTGCCCAGGTCGTTCAGGTGCAGGCGATCGATGAACAAATCTGCCCCGAACACGGGCGAGCTGCTGAGCATGCCGTTCATGTCGTAGCAGGGGACCGGATCGGCCTGGCTCTTGATGCGGCGGAAAAACGCCGAGTGCAGTTGGCTGTCGAACGCGCCGTCGAGCAGCCGGTCGAAGTTGCCCGGCTGCTGCTCCAGTGCCGCCAACATGGCCTGTTCACCGGCCGGCAGGGTTTCCCGGCACCAGGGCAGCAACGGTTGCAGGATGAAGGTCAGGGTGGCGTGGCTGTCGGCCAGCAACCGGTCCCACTGCCGCAGCGTGCGGCCAATGGTGTCGGCGGCGCGGGCCAGGCGCTTCTCCGGGGCGGATAGCGGCCAACTGCCCACGGCTTCGGCTGGCGGCGGCGGCGCCAAGGCTTGACCGATGCGCCGCCACAACGACTGCCGGCGGGCGGCGGTGGCAGGCTGCAGGCCTTCGCTGAAGCTGTTGAGAAAGTCCTGGTAAGCCCTGCCATGGGCCGCTGCGGGGCTGGCGAGCACTTCGCACAGGGCTTCGTGGGCCAGGCTGTTCAGGCCGCTGAGCACGACCACGTGGCCGAGCTGGCCCAGGCGATGCTGGTGGGTCAGGAACAACAGCAGCTCCTGGCTGGCATTGAGCCCGCAGCCGGCCAGGCTCAGCCAGACTTCGCCAGTGAGCATCGACAGGTGCGAAGCCACGGTGTGCTCGTCGGAGCTGGCGCCGATGCCCAGGGCTGTCGAGCCACCGACCAGCAAGTTGATGCGCGAAGCGCCGCCGCGCTCGCCCGCAGAAAAGCGCTTGCCGGCGCAATGGCTGTAGCGCAGGCCTAGGGCATCGGTGTTGATGGTGCCGGAGCGGTAGCCGGTTTCGTGCACATGCACGGTGTGTGGCGCGCGGCGGCTGCCGCGCAGCAGAAAGCGCTGGTAGTCCTGTGGCAGCGGCGAAGGAGGCGGGCTGGTGCGGGTGGAGTTCATGAATGCTCCTTCAATGGCGCCGTAGGGTGCACAGCAGTTTCAGGCCGCCAGTTCTTTCAGGTTGTACAGCAGGCCGCCTGCGGCGATCAGCAGCAGCGCCACGCCGGACGCCAGGCTGATGACCCGGTTGCTACGCTGCGAGGCGATCTTGCCGATGGCGAAGATGTACAGGCTGAGCACGGCGAAGTCGATGGCCACCCAGAGCAGCGACAGGACCACCATGCTTTTGCCGAACGACTCGGTGATCTGGATGAACTGCGGGAAGAAGGCGATGAAGAAGATGATGTCCTTCGGGTTGGAAATGCCCACCATGAACCCGTGCAGCAGCCCACCACGGCCGGGCTTGGCCGCCTCGTTAGGGGCCTCGTTCGAGGCCGCTGCAGCCGGCGCCTGCAGCGCCTCGCGCAGGGTACCCACGGCAATGTGGCCGATGAACAGGCAGCCCAGCAGGCTCATGATGTTGAGCCAGGTCTTGTCGATGGCCGCGCTGGTGAGGATGATCCAGGCGGCTGCGCCAATCAGCACCAGGGACGCCCAGTTGGTGCCGACGGCGGTGAACATGGCCTTGCGCGAGCCCGAAGCGGCCGCAGTGTTGACGATCAGTGCCACCACTGGGCCGGGCGTGGCGATCAGCAGCAGGACGGTGAGGGCATAAGTGGCGGTGAGTGCGGTATTCACGGTCAGTTCTCGATCAGTATGTCGGGTGTCGGCTGGTGTGCGGTGTGGGTATGAAACGGGCAGCGCGCCGGGTTCAGCGAACCTGCCTCCTGCAGCTGGTACTGCTTCCATTCGTAGTTGTCGGCATCGCCAAAAGCGCCAAGGGTGTCGGGCACGACGCCATCGTTGTAGTGGTGTACCCGCTCGCGGATGCGCGCGCGGATGCGCCGGCCGCTTTCGCTGCGGGTGTCGGCCACTTCGTCGAAGTTTTCCCGGGGGTTGATGACGAAGGTGATGTGTTGGCCCAGGTTGCGGCTTTTCATGCGCTCGTGGCCGGGGAAGTTCATGTTGATGAACAGCGGCATGCCGGCGTAGCAGAACGACCAGCCGGTATCGGCGGGGTCGGTCGGTATGCCCTGTGGCCAGGGGTGGGGGTCGCGCGCATGCACCCCGCGCAGCACCTTCCAGGCCAGCGCCTGCTGTTCGCTCAGGCTGCTGTCGGCTGCAGTCTGCAGAAACACCACCAGTGGGCTGCCGATGCGCTGCCGGGGTGTGACAGGTGCGATGAGGCGCACATAATCGGCCAGGCCCTGTGCGATATCATCCGACAGTTGCTCGGCGCGTGCGAACAGGATGTAACAGGTTTCGCCGTTTACCGCCTTGCGGCCGAACAGGCACGGAAATTCGGGGTTGGCGAGAATGGTGCGAAATTGTTCTACGGTGGTGTACGTCCAGTGTTGCATGTCATGACCATGTTCAGCGGCGAGCTCTAGCGCATCCAGGCGATAGCAATTTCCATATCCCGTAAACATGATTTCCCCAGGCGTGAATTTAAATGAACGTTCCAGTCATATGCAGGCAGGATCTTGGTTATATTTGTTTTTTACCTGCATTTTCCGAGACGCACTTCACGTTGTAAAACGCGTGGAACTATGACCTACTATTAGTCTCACTCATGCTCGGGATATCGCCATGTCGGAACGCATCCAGGCCCTGCACGCATTGCGTGCCTTCGAGGTGGCGTCACGCTATGGCTCCTTCACCCGTGCGGCCGAAGAGCTTGCCTTGACCCAGGGTGCGGTCAGCCACCACATCAAGACCCTCGAAGCCATGTTTGGTTGCGACCTGTTCGAGCGCCGTGGGCCCAAGCTGAGCCTGACCGAGCATGGCCGTGTGCTGGCCCAGGAACTGAAAGTGGGCTTCAAGATCATCGAAAATGCCTGCGCGTTGTTGCGCCAGGACCGTTATGGCTTGCGCCTGAAGGCGCCTTCCACGCTGACCGTACGCTGGCTGCTGCGGGCGCTGGATGCGTTCAAGAAGCACGAAGACCACTGCAGTGTGCAGCTGTCGAGCGTGTGGATGGACATCGACAGCGTCGACTTCTATTCCGAGCCTTACGACTGCGCCATTCTTCTGGCCAGCGGGCGCTTCCCTGCCGACATCGACAGCTTCAAGCTGTTCGACGAGTGGCTGATACCGGTATGCCACCCCGATTACATGGCGCAAGCGCAGCCAGCCCTCAGCGACCTGCCGCAGTGCGAGTTCCTGCACCCTTCCCCCGACCGGCGCGACTGGCGGCGCTGGTTGGCGCGGATGGACGCGCTGCACATCAGTATCGACCAGGGGCAGGTATTCGACACGCTGGACCAGGGCATTTCGGCTGCACAGCAGGGCCTGGGCATTTCGGTCGTCGACCTGGTACTGGCCAGTGCCGACCTGGCGGCCGGGCGCCTGGTTACGCCATTCAAGCATGCCGTGGCCACCGGCGACGGGTACTACATGATCTGGCTCAAGGCCAGCCCCAAGGCGCGGCAGATGCACAAGCTGCGTGACTTCCTGATGGGCCAGGTGCCGCCGCTGGCCTACAAGGATATCGACTATCTGTACGGTTGAGCCGTACTGCTTCGCGGTGGCAGAGCGCTGTGGCCAAAATGCCTTGCAACGGCTGCGCGCATGCCAGCCAGCGGTTTAGAATGGCCGGCTTGCCATTTTGGTACCCGGAGCCTGCCCATGAGCAACCTGCAATTCCGCCAGCCCGTCATGACCGACGCCGAGCACTGCTACCAGATTGAGGTGAGTGCCTACGAGGGCGACGAGGCGGCCACCCTGGAAAAGATACGCACCCGTATCAGCCAGTACCCACAAGGCTTCCTGTTGCTCGAAGAGCAGGGCGGCATCGTGGGGTTCATCAACAGCGGCTGTGCCCATGCCGTGGTGATGGCTGACGAGGCGTTCAAAGACTTGGTCGGGCATGACCCGCTGGCAGCCAATGTGGTGATCCTGTCGGTGGTGGTGGACCCCGCGCACCAGGGCAAAGGCTACGCCAAGCGGCTGATGGACGAATTCATTGCGCGGACCAAGGCGCAAGGCAAGCAGACCATTCACCTGATGTGCAAGGAGCAGCATGTCGAGCTGTACCGCAAGATGGGCTACCAGTACGTGCGGCCTTCGCCCTCCGACCACGGCGGCATGGCCTGGCACGAAATGGTCATGGCCCTCTAGGCAACCGTGAAGCGGGCCTCAGCAGCCTGTGGCTGCTGAGGTTGCTGGGGTATCAGTACTCCCAGAAGATCCGCTGCAGCTCCTTGCTGTCCTGGGTCTTGGTCATTGCCACCATGGCCAGAATCCGCGCCTTCTGCGGGTTCAGGTCATGTGCCACCACCCAGTCGTTCTTGTCATCTGGCTGTTCGGCGTTACGCAGCACGAGGCCACCCTGGTTGACGTGCGACGAGCGAATGATCTGCACACCCTCCTTGCGCAGTTCCTGCAGCGCCGGCACTACCCGTGAAGACACCGAGCCATTGCCGGTACCGGCGTGGATCAGCGCCTTGGCGCCATGTTGCGCCAACGCTTTGTAGGCAGTGTCGGTCACGTTGCCATAGCCATAGGCAATGTCCACCTGCGGCAGGCTGCTGATCTGTTTGATGTCGAACTCGGAGTTGACCGTGTGACGCTTGGCCGGCAGGCGGAACCAGTACGACTTGCCTTCCACGACCATGCCCATTGGCCCCCAGGCGCTCTTGAACGCTTCTGTCTTGATGTTGACGGCCTTGCTCACGTCACGGCCAGACTGGATCTCGTCGTTCATGGTCACCAGCACGCCCTTGCCTCGCGACTGCTGGTCGCCGGCCACGGCCACTGCATTGTAGAGGTTGAGCATGCCGTCGGCGGACATGGCGGTGCCCGGGCGCATCGAGCCGACTACCACGATTGGCTTGTCGGTCTTCTCGACCAGGTTGAGGAAGTAGGCGGTTTCTTCAAGCGTGTCGGTACCGTGGGTGATGACGATACCGTCCACATCCTTGCTGTCGGCCAGTTCGGCGACGCGTTTGGCCAGCTTCAGCAGGTCATCGTTGCTGATGCTTTCCGAGGCGATCTGCATCACCTGCTCGCCGCGCACATTGGCGATGTCAGCGAGCTCCGGCACGCCGGCGATCAGCTTGTCCACCCCCAGCTTGGCAGCCTGGTAGGTGGCGCTGTTGGCGGCGCTGGCGCCAGCGCCGGCGATGGTGCCACCGGTGGCGAGGATGACCACGTTGGCCAGTTTCTGCCGGGTTTCGGCTTCCTTGGCCGAGGCGGCGGTGGGCAGGACCAGCAGCAGGGCGAGGGCGCTGGGGGCAAAGGTTTTCAGTGCGGCATGCATCGTTCTTGTGCTCTCTTCCAAATGAGATGGTTTTTGAATCGCGCAGCTTGCAAGGCATCTTTCATACCAGCTTGCGCGCGCAGTGGTGCAGGCACCGCTTTGTGTTGCAGTGCTGTGCGCAGCAGCCCCGAAACCACGGCCGCAGTGCAGGTTGGCGCAGGTGCAGCGCAGCCCGGCTCGACCTAGGGGGGGGCGTTGCGGGGGTAGTGTTCCATTCGAGAATCCGAACAGGCGTAGGAAAAGGTGTTCGGTTTTGCGGAAAGATTCTGGATAATCAGCGCCAACGGTTTCGGCCGCTGACCTGAAAAACGGATTTGACAAACCCTGCTACTGTTTCCATAGTTACGTACCGCAAACGTTTGCGATCCGATAAAAAAACAAGATTCGGAGTCATCGTCCATGAAACTGCCGTTCCCCGGTCGTCTGCTGGCCCTCGCTGTCGTTTCCTCACTCTCCCTTGCCTTGCCGTTTTCTGCCGCCCACGCCGAAGACAAGCCCAAGGTCGCCCTGGTCATGAAATCGCTGGCCAACGAGTTCTTCCGCACCATGGAAGACGGTGCCAAGGACTACCAGAAAAGCCACGCCGCTGAGTTTGATTTGATTGCCAACGGCATCAAGAACGAAACCGACACTGGCGAACAGATCCGCATCGTCGAGCAAATGGTCAACGCCGGCGCCAAGGCGCTGGTAATTGCCCCAGCCGATTCCAAGGCGCTGGTATCAGCGGTGAAGAAAGCCATGGACAAAGGCGTGGTGGTGATCAACATCGATAACCGCCTGGACCCCGACCTGCTCAAGAGCAAAGGCATCAGCGTGCCCTTCGTCGGCCCTGACAACCGCAAAGGCGCGCGTATGGTGGGCGAGTACCTGGCCCAACAGAAGCTCAAGGCCGGTGACCAGGTGGGCATCATCGAAGGGGTGCCAACCACCACCAACGCCCAGCAGCGCACTGCAGGCTTCAAGGACGCCATGGAAGCCGCCAAAATGAACATCGTCTCGGTCCAAAGCGGTAACTGGGAGATCGACAAAGGCAACGCCGTCGCCGCTTCCATGCTCAACGAATACCCCGACCTGAAGGCCCTGCTGGCCGGTAACGACAGCATGGCGCTGGGTGCAGTTTCGGCTGTGCGTGCCGCCGGCAAGGCGGGCCAGGTGCAAGTGGTCGGCTATGACAATATCAACGCCATCAAGCCCATGCTGGCCGATGGCCGCGTGCTCGCCACCCTTGACCAGGCAGCCAGCCAGCAAGCCGTATTCGGTATTCAGGCAGCATTGAAAATGGTCAAAGGCGAAAAGCCTGACGTGGATGCCGACAACGTCATCCAGACCCCAGTCAAGCTCGTTACCAAGTAGCCCCGACCCTGCCAGGAGAACCGGCCATGCCTGCATCGGCCAATGAAGTGGTGCTCGCTGCCAGCGGCCTTGGCAAGACCTACGCCCAGCCGGTGCTGGGCGAGGTCAGCCTGAATCTGCGGGCCGGCGAAGTGCTGGCCCTGACCGGCGAGAACGGTGCGGGCAAGAGCACGCTGTCCAAGTTGATCAGCGGCCTGGAAACCCCCACCACCGGGCACATGACCTACCGCGGCCAGGCCTACGCCCCCGCCAGCCGCAGCGAGGCCGAGCGCCTTGGCGTGCGCATGGTCATGCAGGAACTGAACCTGCTGCCAACCTTGACCGTGGCGGAAAACCTGTTTCTCGACAACCTGCCCAGCCGTTTTGGCTGGATCAACCACAAACGCCTGCGCCAGTTGGCCACGGCGGCCATGGCCAGGGTCGGGCTCGATGCCATCGACCCGGATACCCCAGTCGGCGAACTGGGTATCGGCCACCAGCAAATGGTCGAAATCGCCCGTAACCTGATCGGCGACTGCCACGTGCTGATCTTCGACGAACCCACCGCGATGCTGACCGCGCGCGAAGTGGAGCTGCTGTTCACCCAGATCGACCGCCTGCGCGCGCGCGGGGTGGCCATCGTGTACATCTCTCACCGCCTGGAAGAGCTGCAGCGCGTGGCCCAGCGGATCGTCGTACTGCGCGACGGCAGGCAGGTGTGTGACGAGCCCATCCAGCGCTACAGCAGCGCCGAACTGGTCAACCTCATGGTGGGCCGCGAACTGGGCGAACACATCGACCTGGGCCGGCGGCAGCTTGGCGCACCCTTGCTCAAGGTCGACCGGCTTACCCGCAGCGACAAGGTGCGCGAGGTATCTTTCGAGGTCAGGGCAGGGGAGATATTCGGCATCTCCGGCCTGATCGGCGCGGGCCGCACCGAGTTGTTGCGCCTGATCTACGGCGCCGACCGTGCTGACAGCGGCAGCATCGCATTGGGCCAGCCACCGCAGCCGGTGACCATCGACTCGCCCAAGGCGGCCGTGCGCGCAGGCATAGCCTTGATCACCGAAGACCGCAAAGGCGAGGGCCTGCTGCTGAGCCAGTCGATCAGCGCCAACATTGCCTTGGGCAACCTTGGCGCCGTGTCACGGGCCGGCGTGCTCGACGGCGAGGCGGAAAGGGCCTTGGCCGAGCGCCAGATCCAGGCCATGCGTATTCGCAGCGCCGGTGCGCAGCAGGTGGTTGGCGAGCTGTCGGGTGGCAACCAGCAGAAGGTCGTGATCGGCCGTTGGCTGGAGCGCGACTGCCAGGTACTGCTGTTCGACGAGCCCACCCGGGGCATCGATGTCGGTGCCAAGTTCGACATCTACGGCCTGCTGGCCGAGCTGGCACGCCAAGGCAAGGCCCTGGTGGTGGTGTCCAGCGACCTGCGCGAATTGATGTTGATCTGCGACCGCATCGCCGTGCTGTCTGCCGGGCGCCTGATCGACACCTTCGACCGTGAGCACTGGACGCAGGATCAACTGTTGGCGGCAGCCTTTGCCGGTTATCAGAAACGTGACGCTCTGCTGCATGAGGCAGCCCCCAGGATGGACGTATGAAAACCACACCGCTCGACAGCCAAGGCGACGCCGTGCGCCGCAACGGTTCCTATTATGGCCTGGGCACCTACCTGGGCCTGGCCGGCGCCTTGCTGGCGATGATCGTGCTCTTCTCGTTCCTCAGCAGCCACTTCTGGTCGTACAACACTTTCAGTACATTGGCCAACCAGATCCCGGACCTGATGGTACTGGCGGTCGGCATGACCTTCGTGCTGATCATCGGCGGTATCGACCTGTCGGTGGGGTCGGTGCTGGCCCTGGCCGCGTCTACGGTGAGCGTGGCGATGCTCGGTTGGGGCTGGGGCGTGCTACCCGCCGCGCTGCTGGGCATGGCCGTGGCTGCGCTGGCCGGCAGCATCACTGGCAGCGTGACCGTGGCCTGGCGCATCCCGTCGTTCATCGTCTCGCTCGGCGTGCTGGAAATGGCCCGTGGCCTGGCCTACCAGTTCACCGACTCGCGCACCGCCTATATCGGCGATGCCTATGCCTGGTTCTCCGACCCGGTCGCCTTTGGCATCTCGCCAGCGTTCATCATCGGCTTGCTGGTGATCGTGCTGGCCCACCTGGTACTGACCCGCACGGTGTTCGGCCGCTACCTGATCGGCATCGGCACCAATGAAGAGGCCGTGCGCCTGGCAGGTATCGACCCACGGCCCTACAAAGTGCTGGTGTTCGCGCTGATGGGCCTGCTGGCCGGGCTGGCTGCGCTGTTCCAGATTTCTCGGTTGGAAGCGGCCGACCCGAATGCCGGCTCTGGCCTGGAACTGCAGGTCATTGCCGCCGTGGTGATCGGCGGCACCAGCCTGATGGGCGGGCGTGGCTCGGTCATCAGCACCTTCTTCGGCGTGCTGATCATTTCCGTACTGGCCGCGGGGCTGGCGCAGATCGGTGCCAGCGAACCGACCAAGCGCATCATCACCGGGGCGGTGATCGTCATTGCCGTGGTGCTCGACACTTACCGTAGCCGGCGTGCAGGCCGGCGGAACTGACAACATGGCAACCATCAAAGATGTCGCGGCATTGGCGGGTATTTCCTATACCACGGTGTCCCATGTATTGAACAAGACCCGACCGGTCAGCGAGCAGGTGCGGCAGAAAGTGGAGGCCGCGATTGTCGAGCTCGACTATGTGCCCAGTGCCGTGGCGCGTTCGCTGAAGGCTCGTAGCACGGCGACCATCGGCCTGCTGGTGCCCAGCAGCGTGAACCCTTACTTTGCCGAGCTGGCGCGGGGCATCGAGGACGCCTGTGAACGCAACGGCTATTGCGTGATTCTGTGCAACTCCGACGACAACCCGCAAAAGCAGCGCAGTTACCTGCGCGTGTTGCTGGAAAAGCGCATCGACGGGCTGGTGGTGGCGTCGGTGGGCGAGGACAGCGACCTGCTGCAGAGCCTGGCCGGCGTACGTACGCCCATGGTGATCGTCGACCGCGAGCTGGAAGGGGTGGACGCTGACCTGGTGCGCATCGACCATGAGCACGGCGCTTACCTGGCGACCCAGCACCTGCTGGCCCTGGGGCACCGCGACATCGCCTATATCGGCGGCCCCGCCGATACCGGGGTAACCCAGCTGCGCCTGCGCGGCTTTCATCGGGCCATGGCCGAGGCGCAGGCGCCGGTGCACAGTGACCGTGTGCTGCACTGCGACTTCACCAGCCCAGGCGGCCATGCCGCCGCTGCGCAAGTGTTGCAGGGGCGGCGACCTACGGCCATTTTTGCGGGCAACGACATGATCGGTTTCGGCGTGCTGCGCGCTGCCGCCGAACGCAATATCAACGTGCCCGGCGAATTGTCGGTGATCGGCTTCGACGACATCGAGCTCAGCCGCTACGTGTACCCGCCGTTGACCACCGTGGGCCAGTCGATCCGCGAACTGGGCGAGAGCGCTGCCTCGCTGTTGCTGGCGCGCATCGGCACCCCCCGGCAAGGCATGGCCGAGCAGCGCATCGTCGCCCCGCGCATTGTCTTGCGCGAATCCACCGGGCCGCGCCCGGACCTGTTCAACGATTACCGCTAACGCTAAGGAACTGTCATGAATGCCAAGGTTGTGGTGGTCGGCAGCCTCAACATGGACCTGGTGGTCCGCGCCCAGCGCTTGCCTCGCGCCGGCGAAACCCTGCCCGGTGAGCGTTTTTTCACGGTGCCGGGCGGCAAGGGGGCCAACCAGGCCGTAGCAGCTGCGCGCCTGGGCGCCAGCGTGGCGATGATTGGCAATGTCGGCGATGACGATTATGGCCGCCAGTTGCACCAGGCATTGTCCGCAGAAGGCATCGACTGCCAGGGCGTCAGTACCTGCCCCGGCGTGTCCAGCGGTGTAGCCCTGATCACCGTGGATGCCGCCAGCCAGAATTGCATTGTCATCATCCCCGGCGGCAACGGCCTGCTGACGCCGCAGTCGGTGCAGCACTTCGAGGCGTTGTTGCAGGCTGCGCAGGTGGTCATCTGCCAGTTGGAGGTGCCGGTCGACACGGTGGCCTGGACGCTGAGGCGGGCGCGTGAACTGGGCAAGCAGGTGATCCTCAACCCGGCGCCTGCCACCGGCCCGCTGCCTGCGCAATGGTTCGCGCTCATCGATTACCTCACCCCCAATGAAAGCGAGGCCGAAGCGCTGACCGGCATTGCGGTGACCGACCAGGCGAGCGCGCAGCTTGCCGCAGAGCGCTTGCTGCAGGCGGGGGCGGGCAAGGTGATCGTCACGCTGGGCGCGCAAGGGGCATTGCTGGTAACGCCCGAGGGCCACCAGCATTACCCCGCACCGGTGGTGCAGCCGCTGGACACCACTGCTGCTGGCGACACCTTCATTGGCGGCTTCGCTGCGGGCCTGGTGCGTGGCCTGGAGGAGGGCGAGGCCATCGCCTTCGGCCAGCGTGCTGCGGCGCTGTCGGTGACACGCGCTGGCGCGCAGCCATCAATCCCTTACCTGGCGGAGCTGGTGCCATGAAGAAAACCCCGCTGCTGAACGTTGCCCTTTCGCGCACCATCGCCGGCATGGGCCATGGCGATATCCTGGTGATCGGCGATGCGGGCCTGCCGGTGCCGCCAGGCGTGGAAATGATCGACCTGGCGATCACCCCTGGCTTGCCGGACTTCGCCAGTGTGTTGCGGGCCGTGCTGAGCGAGCTTCAGGTAGAGCGGCATGTGCTGGCCGAGGAAATGCAGAAAGTGGTGCCGCCAGCGCTGGTCGAGCTCGAGCGCCTGAAGGGCAAGCTGGGCAAGCGCGAATGGCTTAGCCATGAAGCATTCAAGGTGCTGTCGCGCAGTGCCCGGGCGGTGGTGCGTACCGGTGAGTGCCAGCCCTACAGCAATATCGCGCTGGTTTCCGGCGTCACGTTCTGAGCCGTTTACCAGCCGCCGGTGCCACCCGGCGCGTCTGGCGTTATTCACCAAAGGCAACAGGAGTGCCATTCCATGCTCAAGCCCTGGCTTCAAGGACTCGCTTTCATGCTCACTGCCACCAGCTTGCAGGCTGCCCCCATCGACCTGATCATCGACACCGACCCCGGTGCTGACGACGTGGTCGCCTTGTTCCTGGCCCTGGCCTCGCCAGAAGAACTCAATGTTCGCGCCATCACCACCGTGGCCGGCAATGTGCGCCTGGATAAAACCTCCCGCAACGCGCGCCTGGCGCGCGAATGGGCTGGCCGCGAAGACATCCCGGTTTACGCGGGGGCCGGCCGCCCGCTGGTGCGCGCCCCTGTCTATGCCGCAGAAGTGCACGGCGAAGAAGGCCTGGCCGGCGTTCAAGTGCATGAGCCGAAGGCCCCGCTGGCCGCCGGCAACGCCGTGCAGTACCTGGTAGACACCTTGGCGGCCGCCAAGCCGCACAGCATCACCGTGGCCATGCTCGGCCCACAGACCAACCTGGCCCTGGCGCTGATCCAGCGCCCGGAGATTGCCAAGGGCATCAAGGAGGTGGTGGTCATGGGCGGCGCCCACTTCAACGGCGGCAACATCACCCCGGCGGCAGAATTCAACCTCTACGCCGACCCCCATGCAGCCCAGGTGGTTCTGGCCAGCGGGGTGCAACTGACCTATCTACCGCTGGACGTCACCCACAAGCTGCTGACCAGCGACGCCCGGCTGCAGCAGTTGGCCGCGGTGAATACACAAGCCAGCAAGCGGGTGGTGGACATTCTCAACGTGTATATCAAGCACGACATGGCGTTGTACGGCATGCCCGGCGGTCCGGTGCATGACGCCAGCGTCATTGCCTACTTGCTCAAGCCCGAACTGTTCAGCGGCCGGCGCATTTACCTGAGCATCGACAGCCGCGAAGGCCCGACCTTTGGTCAGACCGTCGCTGACTGGCACGGCGTGCTCAAGCAGCCGGCCAATGTGCTGTGGGTGGAGCAGGGTGACGCCCAAGGCCTGTTCGACCTGCTTAGCGCCCGGTTGGCGCGGCTGCAATAGCTGCGCGCGGGGCGTAGCGCTCCAGCACCTGCTCGATGAAGCTGCGTGCTGCTTCGGGGCCGCGGTCGCGCACCAGCAGGTCGATGCCGATCAACAGCAACTCCTCTGGTGTGCCAGGGCTGTACGCACTCTGGCCCTCGGCCCACTTGACCTTGATATCGGCATCGATGGTGTGGCTGCTCATGAAAAGCTCTCGCTAGGGGCCCGGAACGAAGGGGTGAACACCTGACCCTGGTGTTCGATGGAGGCGGGATGCACTCCACTTCTTGCAGCAAATCATGGCTTTGCGCCAGTGACCGTGCGCGCTAAGCATATGGCAAACGCAGCGGGTTGTGCAAAATCCGGTCACGATTGCTTTTCCCCCTCGTTGATCGAGTTCAGGCAGACTTGACCGGTTTTGCAACAAATGATGAGCGGAACTGTCGGATCAGACATTCCCATACCGATTTAGGAGGCTTCATGTTCCGTACCCGTGCTTACCTGGCAACCCTGGCGATGGCTGCTGTCCTGGCTGGTTGCAGCACTGGTGGCGATGCTGGTGGTAATGCCAGTGGGGCTGCACCGGCTGCGCCGGCCGGCAACGACGGCCGCTGCGATGCCAGCGGCGCAGACTTTGCCATGGGCAAGCAAGCCAGTGCCGAGTTGCTGGAGCAGGCGCGCAAGGCCAGTGGTTCGCAAATAGCGCGTATTCTCAAGCCGCACGACGTGGTAACCCTGGAGTACCGGTCCGAGCGCTTGAACCTTAACGTCAATGAGCAGGGTGTGGTCAACCGCGTCAACTGCGGCTGATTCAGCTACCCCCGGCCCCTGGGGCGCGCCCAAAAAAAACCCGCCACAAGGGCGGGTTTTTTTACAGCTATCCGAATTACTCCGGACGAACCTGTGCAGCCTGCATGCCTTTCTGGCCGCGCTCGGCGACGAAGGAAACAGTCTGGCCTTCTTTCAGGCTCTTGAAGCCGTCAGATTCGATGGCTTTGAAGTGAACGAACAGGTCGTCGCCGCCGCCTGCTGGGGTGATGAAGCCGTAGCCTTTCTCATCATTGAACCATTTGACGGTGCCTTGTTGGCGATTGGACATGGGTGAATCTCCAGAACATTTAGTTTTTTCGGTGGTGCAATGCGGCCGAGGCTACGGAGCACGGGACGTATCATAGTCCATTTCTGCGCATCTAGCGCCTTTTACCTTCGCCGGATATTGATCCAGCTCAAAGATTTACCGGCCGACTTTGGCTTTAAGGTTTCAGCTCTTCGGTGCGCAGGCCTGTTTCACAACCGTTTGCGCTTTCTGCATCAGCTTGGCGTCCACGCCATCCTTGCTGTCCAGGTCGGCAATTTCGGCATCGGTGAAGTTCTTCTTGATGGCTTGGGCGCCACAGTCGCAGTGTTTCTTCGCAGTTGCAGCATCAACGCCCTGGCCGCTGGCCACCTGCGTGCACTGGGCCATGTAGCCGGCCTCTTTCCCCGGTGGGAAGTTGCCAGCGTTCGCGGCTACCGGCAGCAGCAGGGCAGCAGTGGCCGCCAGGGCCAGAAGAGACGGAACTCGCATAACCAGTTACTCCTTGGGTTAAGGTCTCATCAAGAGTAGGTTGCTTCCCAAAGTCTGATAGGGCTTTTTCCGGGTTAGTTCACCCCGACCCTGTAATTTCCAAATATTTCTGCCTGCGGTGCAACCCGCGTGCTAGCATGCTCGGCTTGTGTTCGCGCCTTTGCCCGGCGCAGCCATTTTTCTTTCCAGTCACTCTGGTTCGTCCCTCGCAAGCCGAAAGGCTTCTGCCACTGTGAGGCAGGCTTCCTTTGCAGGAAGGCAGGTCGGATCTTGTACTGGCTCATCCCAACCCACGTGACCTTTGGTAGGGGTCACCACTAGGAGAGGAGGCGCCATGCCCGTTATTACTCTTCCCGATGGCAGTCAGCGTTCGTTTGATCACGCCGTATCCGTAGCCGATGTAGCCGCATCCATTGGTGCAGGCCTCGCCAAGGCCACCGTGGCCGGCAAGGTCGACGGCAAGCTGGTCGACGCCTGCGACCTGATCAGCCACGACGCCACACTGCAGATCATCACCCCTAAAGATGCAGAGGGACTGGAGATCATCCGCCACTCGTGCGCCCATTTGGTTGGCCACGCGGTGAAGCAGCTGTACCCGACCGCCAAGATGGTGATCGGCCCGGTGATCGACGAAGGCTTCTATTACGACATCGCCTACGAGCGCCCCTTCACCCCTGAAGACCTGGCCGCCATCGAAAAGCGCATGATGGAGCTGATCGACAAAGACTACGACGTGATCAAGAAGGTCACCCCGCGCGCCGAAGTCATCGACGTTTTCACCGCCCGTGGCGAAGACTACAAGCTGCGCCTGGTCGAAGACATGCCGGACGAACAGGCCATGGGCCTGTACTACCACGAAGAATACGTTGACATGTGCCGTGGCCCGCACGTGCCCAACACCCGCTTCCTCAAGGCTTTCAAGCTGACCAAGCTGTCCGGCGCCTACTGGCGTGGCGATGCCAAGAACGAGCAGTTACAGCGCGTGTACGGCACCGCCTGGGCGGACAAGAAGCAGCTGGCAGCCTACATCCAGCGCATCGAAGAAGCCGAAAAGCGCGACCACCGCAAGATTGGCAAGCAGCTCGACCTGTTCCACTTGCAGGAAGAAGCCCCAGGCATGGTGTTCTGGCATGCCAACGGCTGGACCGTCTACCAGGTGCTCGAGCAGTACATGCGTGGCGTGCAGCGCGAAAACGGCTACCAGGAAATCAAGACCCCGCAGGTTGTCGACCGTATTCTGTGGGAGCGTTCCGGCCACTGGTCCAACTACGCCGAGAACATGTTCACCACTTCGTCGGAAAGCCGCGACTACGCGGTAAAACCGATGAACTGCCCGTGCCACGTGCAGGTGTTCAACCAGGGCCTGAAAAGCTACCGCGACCTGCCGCTGCGCCTGGCCGAGTTCGGTGCCTGCCACCGTAACGAGCCATCCGGTGCCCTGCACGGCATCATGCGCGTACGTGGCTTCGTACAGGACGACGCGCACATCTTCTGCACCGAAGAACAGGTGAAGAAAGAAGCAGCCGACTTCATCAAGCTGACCCTGGACGTGTACAAGGACTTCGGCTTCAGCGACATTGCCATGAAGCTGTCCACCCGCCCGGCCAAGCGTGTCGGTTCCGAAGAGCTGTGGGACCGTGCCGAAGGTGCACTGGCCGACGCCCTGAACGAATCCGGCCTGGAGTGGGAATACCAGCCAGGCGAAGGCGCCTTCTACGGTCCGAAGATCGAGTTCACCCTGCGTGACTGCCTTGGCCGTAACTGGCAGTGCGGTACCCTGCAGTACGATCCGAACCTGCCAGAGCGCCTGGATGCCAGCTATATCGCCGAAGACAACAGCCGCGTGCGCCCGGTAATGCTGCACCGTGCCATCCTCGGCTCGTTCGAGCGCTTCATCGGCATGCTGATCGAGCACTACGCTGGCGTGTTCCCGGCCTGGCTCGCACCGACCCAGGCGGTGATCATGAACATCACCGACAAACAGGCCGATTTCGCCCTTCAGGTGGAGAAATCTCTGAACGGTAGCGGTTTCCGTGCCAAGTCGGACTTGAGAAATGAGAAGATCGGCTTTAAAATCCGCGAGCATACTTTGCTCAAGGTCCCGTACCTTTTGGTTATAGGGGACCGCGAAGTCGAAACGCAAACCGTCGCTGTGCGCACTCGCGAAGGTGCTGACCTGGGCTCCATGCCCGTCGCCCAGTTCGTTGAGCTGCTGAATCAAGCGGTTTCCCGGCGTGGTCGCCAAGAATCGGAGTAATGACTATTAAGCGTGAAATGAGAAACGATAAGCGTGCTGTACCGAAGGCCCCGATCAACGAGAATATCTCGGCCCGCGAGGTTCGGTTAATTGGCGCAGACGGCGAGCAAGTTGGCATCGTCTCGATTGATGAAGCGCTGCGTATCGCTGATGAAGCGAAGCTGGACCTGGTAGAAATCTCTGCAGACGCAGTACCACCTGTCTGCAAGGTGATGGACTACGGCAAGCACCTCTTCGAGAAGAAGAAGCAGGCTAACGAAGCCAAGAAAAACCAGAAACAGATCCAGATCAAAGAAATCAAGTTTCGTCCAGGGACGGAGGATGGGGATTACCAGGTAAAACTACGCAACCTGGTACGTTTCCTTACCGATGGGGACAAGGCCAAGATCTCTCTGAGATTCCGCGGCCGTGAGATGGCCCACCAGGAGCTGGGCATGGAGCTGTTGAAGCGGGTCGAAGCCGACCTCGCCGAATACGGCACCGTTGAGCAGCATCCCAAGATGGAAGGACGCCAGCTTATGATGGTCATCGCCCCCAAGAAAAAGAAATAATCTCCCGGGCACGGCAGGCCTGATGATTATGTGTAATTTTATCGAATGCGGAGTTCCAACATGCCAAAAATGAAAACCAAGAGCGGTGCTGCGAAGCGCTTCCTGAAGACTGCTTCGGGCTTCAAGCACAAGCACGCTTTCAAGAGCCACATCCTGACCAAAATGTCGACCAAGCGTAAGCGTCAACTGCGCGGTGCCAGCTTGCTGCACCCGTCCGACGTGGCGAAAGTCGAGCGCATGCTGCGCGTACGTTAATTCTGGTTAAGATAGAGGAAGTTACTCATGGCTCGTGTTAAGCGCGGCGTTATCGCTCGTAAGCGTCACAAAAAAATTCTGAAGCTGGCTAAAGGTTACTACGGTGCACGTTCGCGCGTATTCCGTGTAGCCAAGCAAGCGGTCATCAAGGCTGGCCAATACGCCTACCGCGACCGTCGCCAGAAGAAGCGTCAGTTCCGCGCACTGTGGATCGCTCGTATCAACGCCGGTGCCCGCACCAACGGTCTGTCCTACAGCCGTCTGATTGCTGGCCTGAAAAAGGCTTCGATCGAAATCGACCGTAAGGTTCTGGCCGATCTGGCAGTGAACGAAAAAGCGGCGTTTGCTGCGATTGTCGAGAAAGCTAAAGCCGTTCTGGCTTAAGTACCCGCGACAATCACCCGGCGGCGCTCGCGGCGCCGGGCATTGAACGTCATCGATAGGGGAAGAGCCTTCAAAGCTCTTCCCCTATTTTCGTATCTGGAGTCTGTACATGGAAAACCTGGATGCGCTGGTCTCCCAAGCCCTAGAGGCCGTGGAGCGCGCTGAAGACATCACTACCCTGGAACAGATCCGGGTTAACTATCTCGGCAAGAAAGGCGAGCTGACCCAGGTGATGAAGACCCTGGGCAACCTGCCAGCCGAAGAGCGGCCGAAAGTCGGCGCGCTGATCAACGACGCCAAAGAGCGCGTTACCGTTGTGCTCAATGCCCGCAAGGCTGCCTTTGAAGAAGCCGAGCTCAGCGCTCGCCTGGCTGCCGAATGCATTGACGTCACCCTGCAAGGCCGTGGCCAGGCCACCGGTGGCCTGCACCCGATCACCCGTACCCTCGAGCGCATCGAGCAGTTCTTCACCCACATTGGCTACGGCATTGCCGAAGGCCCAGAGGTGGAAGACGACTACCACAACTTCGAAGCGCTCAACATTCCCGGCCACCACCCGGCGCGGGCGATGCACGACACCTTCTACTTCAATGCCAACATGCTGCTGCGTACCCACACCTCGCCGGTGCAGGTGCGGACCATGGAGTCCACCCAGCCGCCCATCCGCATTGTCTGCCCGGGCCGCGTTTATCGCTGCGACTCGGATATCACCCACTCGCCGATGTTCCACCAGGTCGAAGGCCTGCTGATCGACCGCGACATCAACTTCGCCGACCTCAAGGGCACCATCGAAGAGTTCCTGCGCGTGTTCTTCGAGAAAGAACTGGCGGTGCGTTTCCGCCCATCGTTCTTCCCCTTCACCGAGCCGTCCGCCGAAGTCGATATCCAGTGCGTGATGTGCTCCGGCAACGGCTGCCGGGTGTGCAAGCAAACCGGTTGGCTGGAAGTGATGGGTTGCGGCATGGTGCACCCGAACGTGCTGCGCATGTCTGGCATCGACCCGGAAGAGTTCCAGGGCTTCGCCTTTGGCATGGGGGCCGAGCGCCTGGCCATGCTGCGCTATGGCGTCAACGATTTGCGTCTGTTCTTCGACAACGACCTGCGGTTCCTGGCGCAATTCCGCTAGGCCCAATCGACGCAATTTTCAGGAGAACAGCATGAAATTCAGTGAACAGTGGCTGCGCGGTTGGGTAAACCCGCAAGTCTCTCGTGACGAACTGGTTGCCCGCCTGTCCATGGCCGGCCTTGAAGTCGACAGCGTTACCCCCGCTGCCGGCCAGTTCAGCGGCATCGTGGTAGGCGAGATCCTGGCCACCGAACAACACCCGGACGCCGACAAGCTGCGTGTGTGCCAGGTAACCAACGGCCAGGAAACCTTCCAGGTCGTGTGCGGCGCCCCTAACGCCCGCCCAGGCATCAAGGTGCCATTCGCCATGATCGGCGCCGAGCTGTCTGGCGACTTCAAGATCAAGAAGGCCAAGCTGCGTGGCGTCGAGTCCTTCGGCATGCTGTGCTCGGCTGCCGAGCTGGAAATCAGCGAAGAAAACGACGGCCTGCTGGAACTGGCAGCCGATGCCCCGGTAGGCGAGAACATTCGTACCTACCTGAGCCTGGACGACGCCAGCATCGAAATCGGCCTTACGCCGAACCGCGGTGACTGCCTGTCCATCGCCGGCCTGGCGCGTGACGTCAGCGCCCTGTACGACACCCCGGTCAGCCGCCCGGTAGTGCCTGCTGTACCACCAGCCCACGACGAAGTGCGCCCGGTTGAAGTCAGCGCCCCGGCTGCATGCCCGCGCTACCTGGGCCGCGTTATCCGTAACGTCGACCTGAGCAAGCCAACCCCGTTGTGGATGGTCGAGCGCCTGCGCCGCAGCGACGTGCGCAGCATCGACGCCGCCGTAGACGTCACCAACTACGTGATGCTCGAACTCGGCCAGCCGATGCACGCCTTCGACCTGGCAGAAATCAACGGCGGTATTCGCGTACGCATGGCCGAAGAGGGCGAAAAGCTCGTTCTGCTCGACGGCCAGGAAGTGGCCCTGCGCGCCGACACCCTGGTGATCGCCGACCATACCCGTGCCTTGGCCATCGCCGGCGTCATGGGTGGCGAGCACAGCGGTGTAAACACCGAAAAGACCCGCGACCTGTTCCTGGAAAGTGCCTTCTTCGAGCCGATTTCCGTTGCCGGTAAAGCCCGTTCCTACGGCCTGCACACCGATGCCTCGCACCGCTACGAGCGCGGCGTCGACTCGCACCTGGCCCGCGAAGCCATGGAGCGCGCCACCCAGCTGCTGCTGGACATTGTCGGCGGCGAAGCCGGCCCGGTCGTCGAAGCCGTCAGCGAGCAGCACCTGCCGCAGGTGGCCCCGGTTACCCTGCGCGCCGAACGCATCACCCAGATGCTTGGCATGGAAATGGACCCAGCCCAGGTCGAGCAACTGCTCAACGCCCTGGAACTGACCACCAGCAAGGCAGCCGAAGGGGAGTGGACCGTCACCGTGCCAAGCCACCGCTTCGACATCAGCCTGGAAGTGGACCTGATCGAAGAACTGGCCCGCCTGTACGGCTACAACAACCTGCCGGTCCGCTACCCGCAAGCGCGCCTGGCGCCACAGGGCAAGCCGGAAACCCGCGGTGACCTACCGACCCTGCGCCGCCTGCTGGTTGCCCGCGGTTACCAGGAAGCCATCACCTACAGCTTCATCGACCCGAAACTGTTCGAACTGTTCAGCCCGCGCGTAGAGCCACTGCTGCTGGCCAACCCCATTTCCAGCGACATGGCCGCCATGCGTGCTTCGCTGTGGCCGGGCCTGGTCAAAGCCCTGCAGCACAACCTGAACCGCCAGCAAGACCGCGTGCGCCTGTTCGAAAGCGGCCTGCGTTTCGTCGGCCAGCTGGGTGACCTGCAACAGCAGCCCATGATCGCTGGCGTGGTCACCGGCAGCCGCCTGCCAGAAGGCTGGGCCAACGGCCGCGACGGCGTCGATTTCTTCGACGTTAAAGCCGACGTGGAAGCCTTGCTGGGTTATTCCGGTGCCCTGAGCGACTTCACCTTCAGCGCCGGCAAGCACCCAGCCCTGCACCCAGGCCAGACCGCCGCCATCGAGCGCGACGGCAAACTGGTCGGTTACCTCGGCGCCATCCACCCAGAGCTGGCCAAAGCCCTGGACCTGGACCGCCCGGTGTTCCTGTTCGAGCTGGTGCTTGGCGACGTGGTCGAAGGCCGCCTGCCGAAATTCAGCGAACTGTCCAAGTTCCCGGAAACCCGTCGTGACCTGGCCTTGATCGCCGGCCGTGACGTGGCAGCCAGTGCGGTGCTTGAATTGATTCGTGACAATGCAGGCGAATGGCTCACAGACCTCAGGCTGTTTGATGTCTACCAGGGTAAAGGTATTGATCCTGATAGAAAAAGCCTGGCCGTCGGCTTGACCTGGCAGCATCCATCGCGCACTCTTAACGACGATGAGGTGAACACTACCCTGCAAAACATCCTCACCTCGCTCGAACAAAGGTTGAACACCACGTTAAGGAAATAACGGCATGGGTGCTCTGACGAAAGCTGAGATGGCCGAAAGGCTGTACGAGGAGCTGGGGCTTAACAAGCGTGAGGCCAAGGAGCTGGTCGAGCTGTTTTTCGAAGAAATTCGGCACGCACTTGAAGAGAACGAGCAGGTCAAGCTGTCCGGTTTCGGCAACTTCGACCTTCGCGACAAACGCCAGCGGCCGGGCCGCAACCCCAAAACCGGGGAAGAAATCCCGATCACCGCACGGCGCGTCGTCACCTTTCGTCCAGGGCAGAAGTTGAAGGCCCGGGTTGAGGCCTATGCTGGAACCAAGCCATAACGACGAACTGCCCCCCATACCGGGCAAACGCTACTTCACCATTGGCGAAGTGAGCGAGTTGTGTGCCGTAAAGCCACACGTGCTGCGGTATTGGGAGCAGGAGTTCGACCAGCTCAACCCTGTGAAGCGGCGGGGGAACCGGCGGTATTATCAGCGGCAAGACGTGCTGATGATCAGGCAGATTCGCGCGCTGCTGTACGAGCAGGGGTTCACCATTGGCGGGGCGCGGTTGCGGCTCTCCAGTGATGAGGCTAAAGATGATTCGAGCCAGTACAAGCAGCTGATTCGGCAGATGATTGTCGAATTGGAGGATGTGCTGGTCGTGTTGAAGAAGTGAGCTGTGGCTTTTCGGGTGAGTGAAAATTTTTTTGAGAAAAAGCTTTCATTTATCAGAGGGTTAGGGTACATTCTTCAACGTTCTCGGCAGTATTGAGAACATGCTTCAAGCCCAGTCGGGGCGTAGCGCAGCCCGGTAGCGCACTTGCATGGGGTGCAAGGGGTCGAGTGTTCGAATCACTCCGTCCCGACCAAAATACTCCAAGAAATCCAAGCACTTACGGGTGCTTGGATTTTTTTATTTCCGCCTTTTTTGCTTGCCACCTCTTAAATGGCTATTCTGGTTGCCAATTGGTTGCCAGTTGAGATTGGCTTGGCAGATTGGATGGCGCATCTGAAGAGTCGAAGCTGACGCGCAAAGTTCATTAGCCCAGCACAGGCGTCTGTTGGGGTTGTCCGTCGAGCTCGAATCACGCGTAGCCTTGTTGTGGTGGTATGCCACGTGATTGGTTTAGGTGCGTTGTGGTGTCCTGTATCGTGAGGCTGTTTGGTTTGAAAATTCTTGATCGCAGTTCGCGCCAGTTAAAGAGCAAGGATGACCATTGATGGACAAACTTTGGAAGCAGATCACCCAATCCGATTACACATGGGAGCGGGAAGCGCTGGAGTTTGCCAAGCGACTGCTCCCTGATCACGATCCGTATCGTGCATGGGCCAATTTCGAGTTCATCGCCCAGGACGGCTCAATCAACGAAGTTGATCTCATGGTGCTCACGCCTAAGGGTATGTACCTTATCGAGATCAAGTCTCATCCGGGCGTCATTGCTGGTGACGCAGCCAACTGGGTTTGGGAAAGGCCTCTGCCCAAGGGGGGGCAAAAGATCTTCGATAACCCCCGCCTGCTCGCGCGACGTAAGGCGCAAAAACTAGCTTCGCTGCTAAAGATGCAGCCTTCATTCCATCGAAGCAAGGAAACAGTCCCCTTTATCGATGCCTTGGTGTTCCTCTCTGCGGAGGACTTGATCATCAAGCTAGAAGGTAATGCGCGCCAAGGGGTGGTGAGCAGGCAAGAGTTGCTCCGCGAAATCACGCTTATCGATGAGAGCTGGAAGCATCGGCAGATTTCTGCCTACGCGGCCAAGGTCATCTCGCGTGCTGTCGAAGAGGCGGGTATCAAAGAGTCCGTACGTATGCGTCGCGTCGGCAGCTATGAGCTCCAGAGCCTTCTCTACGAGTCAGACACATATCAGGATTGGCTGGCTTTGCATCCAGACCTAGGTCTGCAACGCAAGGTGCGCATTTACCTGACGCAGGATAAGCCCGAGGAAGAGGTTTCTCGGCTCGAAAAAGCAGCAAAGCTTGAGTTTCGTTTGCTTGAGGGAATTGAGCACCCAGGGATTTTACGGGCTTACGAATTTCAGCAGCACGATAGCGGTCCTGCTGTGGTCTATGAGCATGATCCCAAAGCGTTTCGTCTCGACCATCTATTGATGCATCTGGGCAAGGATCGCCGCCTGGATATTGTTGAGGCTACTTACCTGCTTCGCCTAATAGCAGAAGCTGTGCAGTACGCGCACGGGCAAAAGCTCTATCACCGTGGGCTAAGTCCTCAGTGTATCTGGGTCAAGCAGCTGGGTGAGGAGAAGTTCAGTGCCAAAATCAGCAACTGGGCCACTGCCGAGCGAGTATTCGAGAGTGAATCGCGCAACATCAGTGCGCTAACCCGTCTGAGCAACCTTGTACATGAAGAGGCCGGGCCTTATGTCGCTCTGGAAGCGCACACTGGTGCTGCAGACGGTGTGCACTTGGATGTGTTCTCCCTGGGTGCGATCGCCTACCACTTATTTACAGGTAAGAAGCCCGCGCAAACCGATATTGAGTTACTGGACAAGCTGCGCCGAGGCAGTGGTCTGCAGGTTACCGATGAGATCAACGGTGCAAGCGAGGCTATGCAGTACCTGGTGCAGTACGCCACGCACCCTGATGTCGGCAGCCGGTTGGAATCGGTCAGTGAGTTCATCAAACGACTGGATGACCTTGAGGACGAGCTTAGCCAGCCAAGCACGCTTCGAACTAACCCAACGGAGGCCCGTAAAGGTGACCTCCTGCCAGGAGGCTTCCAGGTTATTCAGTCACTTGGCAAAGGTGCGTGCTCAGTCGTATTCCTGGTTGATTACCAGGGGCAGTCTCGCGTCCTGAAGATCGCTTCGACACCTGACCACAATAGCCGTCTTACGAGAGAGGGCGAAGTGCTGGCCAGGTTGCGGCACCAGGCCATTGTTCCTTACTACAAAACCCTGGATGTCGTTGGCCATACCGCTCTGCTACTCGACTATGCGACCGAGGGCACCCTGGCTCAGCGCCTCCGCCATGCCGGCGCTGTGCAGTTGGAGTTGCTTGAGCGCTTCGGTGACGACTTGCTCAGTGCGGTTGTGCATCTAGAAGACCAGGCGCTGGTGCATCGTGATATCAAGCCAGAGAACATCGGCTTGGTGATGCAAGGCAGCGTTCTTCACCTCATGCTTTTTGACTTCTCCCTGTCCAGTGCCGGTGCTGACAATATCAGTGCTGGCACTCTGGCCTACATGGATCCGTTCATCCGTGATCCTGGCCGCCGCCGTTGGGACGACCATGCCGAGCGATTCTCCGTTGCGCTGACCCTTTACGAGATGGCCGCAGGCGCTTTGCCCGGGTGGACGTCCTCTGAAGGGCTGCCACATCAACTCGAAGGTGAGCTGGAGGTTGATCGAACCGTCTTCGATCCGAGCATTCGCGATCGCATGGTTGAGTTCTTCAAACGTGCCTTGGTTCGTGATGTGCGCAAGCGCTTTGCCAGTGCCGGGGAGATGCTGCGTGAGTGGCGCAAAACATTCCATGACGCGCGCAGTGAGTCTCTGCATACGACTCAGCAGCCTGTGGAGCGTACTTGCCCCGTCAGCGAGGCTCAGCTGGATACGCAGATTGGCCTGTTGGCTCTGAGCCCACAAGCGCTGGACACCCTCAGCCGCCGGAACATCAACAGCGTTGCTGACCTCATCAAACTGAATCGCTCCCGCGTTCGAGTCTGGACGGGAGTGGGGGTGAAGACCCGTAATGAGCTTTCCGATGTCATAGGTCAGCTTCAGGCGCGCCTTCTGGACGGCCAACAAGTTCAGCAATTGGATAGCAGTGATACCAGCGTTGTAAGTGTCGACCGTCTGTTCCAGCAGGTTCTGCCAAAGTCCACCGATCAGACTCGCTTGAGCTTTCTTAACGAATACCTGGGTCGACTGGACGAGGATGCGCCCAAGGGCTCTCACAACGTTCATTGGCCTACGCCGGCAGCCATCAGCGGCCACCTCGGCATTGAGACTCTGCTGGTGCGCGAGCTGGTCGATAAGGTTCTGACCCAGTGGGGTAAGACCAAAGCGATTACGGACTTGAGAGAAGACATCGTCGGCCTGCTGGAGGATAACGGCGGCGTAATGACGGCGGTCGAAGTTGCTGACGCAATCCTGCTTCGTCGCGGCTCGGTGCAAGACAGCCCGCTGCGTGAGCGCTGGGCCTATGCCGTCGTGCGGGCAGCCGTGGAAACGGAATTGAGTAAACAGGAGCCTCGTTGGCTTTTGCGTCGCTCCGGTAACCGCTTCCTGATTGCCGATAATCGTCAGGGGCGAGGGGAGGAACTGGCCGATTACGCTTGCGACCTTGGCAGCCTGGCAGATGAGTGTGCGCGCCAGCTGCCACTGCTGGCTCCTGTTCGTACGCTAGAGAAGATCCGGGCTGTGCCAGCGCCAGAGTCATTTGCAGGTCTGAGCAACCACCGGCTTCTGCGTTTGGCTGCAGCTGCATCCGAGAGTGCAGCGCTATCCAGCCGTGTGGAATTCTATCCGCGAGAGATGCTCGCCAAGCTTGCTTTGGAGTTGGCCCAGGGTGCGCTATTGGGCAGCAAGGCGCTTACCGTCAAAGATGTTCAGACACGCGTAGCCGGCCGCTATCCCGCAGCGCAGGAGCTACCTGGCCGTCCCGAGCTGGATGATTTGGTGCGCTCCCTCGATATCGGTTTCCAGTGGAATGGCAGCTTTGAGTTTGCCAACGGCGATAGGGGCGGTTACTGCCTGCCAAGCGCAGGGATGACCAGCTTCGCATCAGCCGGGTCTACTCACTACAGCCAGACTCAACAAGGCGAAGACGACACCACCACACTCAAGTCGGTTAAAGAGCTGGGCTTGATGCTGGAGAAGGCAGTGACTGCCTCCCACTTCTTGGCGCTGACCGTCAGGCCGCGTCAGTGGTGGCAAGCGCAGGAAAAACTCTGCCGAGACTATCCGTTTAAGTGCATCAGTTTTGATGAACTGCTACTTCGCCATGTACAAGCTGTATGCGCCAGTATGCCCAAAGCGCCGGATTGGCAAGTGGTGCTCAAGGCAGACGCCTGTGAGCACAGTTCACGTGATTGGCAGAACCTGCAGCGCCTGGTGCAGCGCGCGTTACCGGGCATGGCTGAGGAGATTCTGCAGGCCGGTCAACCAGTGCTTCTGACGGAGCCAGGGCTGCTGGCGCGCTATGAGCTGGTGACAACATGGCTGAATGATCTGCGCCAACAGTTGATGAACGTTATCGGTCGCAGTGGCATTGCGTTGCCTGGGTTGGTTCTGCTCATCGCCGTGGATGCGCAGCGTTCCGCGGCCATGATCGATGACGTATTGGTGCCTACAGGCGCAGGTAGCAAAGAGTTTGCCCATATTCCCAGTAGCTGGCTTGACGATTCCCAGTCACTGCCTCAGGCAGTTAAAACCACTGCCTAAGAAAAATTGATAGCAGACCCAGAACCTTCAGGTATTGGGCCACATGCATAAGGATTTACCTGTGATTAACCGTGCCGATCTTCTGAAAAACCTGCAGTCCCTGTTACCGCATATTGAGAAGGACATCCTCGCCTACAGCGAGTCCAACGCGGAGCTCAGTGAGCATTTACAGAGCCAATATCGCGCGGCAGTTGAGGCCGAACGCACCGCCGAGCACTTCGTTTCCTGGCGCGAAGCGCAAATAACCCAGGCTGCAGTGGCCTGGGTATTGAGCTGTGTGTTTGTGCGTTTTCTTGAAGACAACGGCTTACTGAACGAGCCAGTGTTGGCTGGCCCGGTAAGTGATGCGCAGGGGCGAAATGCCTTGCAGCAGGCTAAAGAGCGCATGGTGGCTTACTTCAACGAGAACCCGACCTTTGAAGAGCGTCACTACCTGCTGGATCTATTCGCGGAACTGGAAAAATATCCGGTGATCGCGGAGCTCTTGGATCATCGCCATAACCCCCTCTGGCAGATTCCGGTTTCGGCTGATGGTGCCAAACGTCTGATCGATTTCTTCCAGAAGATCGATGCAGACAGCGGTGAGATCCTCCACGACTTTACCGACCGGGAATGGGATACTCGCTTCCTTGGCGACCTCTATCAGGATCTCTCTGAATCTGTGCGCAAGCGTTATGCGCTACTGCAAACTCCGGAATTTGTTGAGAGCTTTATTCTCGATTACACCCTGGAGCCGGCGATTCAGACTTTCGGTCTATCGGGGTTGCGCCTAATCGATCCTACATGCGGTTCAGGGCACTTTTTGCTGACGACCTTCGAGCGGGTGTTCAATCAGTGGTTGAAGCGCGAGCCAGGAACTAATACCCGTGAGCTGGCACAGCGCTCACTGGATGTGGTGCATGGCACCGATATCAACCCTTATGCCATTGCCATTTGTCGTTTCCGTCTGCTGATGGCTGCCATGAAGGCTTCAGGTAGCAGCAAGATGAAGGGTGCGCCCAGCTTTCATTTCAATCTGGCGTGTGGTGATTCACTGTTGCATGGTCGTCGATTTGAGTGGCAGGGGCAGGGTATCCAGGGTGGATTGTTGGATGAGGGAAATCAGCACGTTTATGAGGTGGAAGATCCCGCGAGACTCGAAAAAATTCTCGGGCAGCGTTACCACGTTGTAGTGGGTAATCCACCTTATATTGTCGTTCGCGATAAATCTTTGAATCAGGCTTATCGAGATAGATATCGAACTTGTAAAGGCAAGTACTCATTAGGTGTTCCGTTTACGGAGCGTTTTTTTGATTTGACAGTTATTGCGGAAGGTAGTCGACCTGCTGGCTTCGTGGGAATGATAACTGCCAATAGCTTCATGAAGAGATTGTTTGGTCGAGAGCTGGTCGAAAAATACCTGCACCGGAAGGATGTGACGCACGTTATTGATAGTGCCGGTGCTTACATACCGGGTCATGGTACGCCAACTGTAATTCTTTTCGCGCGCAATCGTGCCCCTGGCGCTGAGCATGTACGTGCGGTTATGGGTAAGAGAGGTGAGCCTGCTACCCCGGTTGATGCGTCCCAAGGTGAGGTGTGGTGTTCTATTACCGATATGGTAAATACGCCAGGCCGAGAAAATGATTATGTCAGTGTGGCTGATCTTGATAGGTCTTTGTTTTGTGTGCATCCATGGAGTATTGGTGGTGGTGGTGCTGGTGAGCTAAAGGCGCTACTTGATGAAACACACAGTCAGCGCTTAAGTGTAGTCGCTAACAATATTGGGATTGCAGCTGTTACACTTGAAGATGAAGCTTTTTCCTTTTCAAAGCATGTCATTGAGCGTCTCGTTGGAGATCAGGCTGAGTTTGTTACGATGGTGGATGCGGACGCCATTCGTGATTGGGCAGATTTCTCTAAGAATTTGGCCATATTCCCATATAGTGGAGAAGATCTGAAGGTGGCTGTGCCCTCTTCTATTAGGAGTTTTCTTTGGCCGATCAGGACTAATCTCAATAACAGGGTTTGGTTCCGTAAGAGTCAGGCTGAGCGTGGTTTAGATTGGTGTGAGTATGGTCATATTTCAAGGGATAACTATTCATTTGACTTGGCGCTCTCATATCCCGAGGTTGCAAGTCATAATCACTTCTATCTAAGTCAGTGTCGTAAAGTCTATCAGCAGACGTCACCCTTAATTACTCTTGGTAAAAAAGCAGTTAAGGACGACTACTATTCTCTGCTGGGTATCCTCAATAGCTCTTTGGTATGTTTCTGGATGAAGCAGGTGAGCCAGCAGAAGCAGATGACTGGCGGTGATGGTGTTCGTGTTGAGTCAAGGGCCAAGGTTCCTTATCAGTTCTCCAGCACGTCTTTAAAGAAGCTGCCTATACCTGAAATATTTGAGAGGCCCGAATTTAGAAGGACTGTTTCTAGCCTGGCTGCCCAGGCAGATGAAGCGGCAAACCGAATTTTGCAGCTTTCTGCGGATCAAGTTTTAGCTCGGGCGCTTGAGCAGGGGCTTGACCTTGAACATTCCTGGCTTGATGCACAGGCAGAGAGGAATAAGCTCAATAGTAGGCTTGTCCTTATACAGGAGGAGTTGGACTGGTGCTCTTATTATGCCTATGGGCTATGCGACTACTCACTGTTGGCTGATGTTCAGGCTTGGTTTGATTCTGATATTAAAGCTGGTGAGAGGCCTTTTGAGATACTCGCAGGGGTAAGTGAGGAAGGCTTTTCCGTTCCAGATAGTATTCCCCATAATTGGCCAGAAGAGATGCAAGGCAAATGGAGGCAACGGATAGATGCCATCCATACAAATCAGTGGGTTCGTGTTGTCGAGGATTCGCATTACAAGCGGCGCTGGATTGGTCGTCAAGGATTATTTAATCATGTGGCGAAAAATGATGAAATAAAAACGGCATGCAAAAATTGGATGCTGAAGCGACTTGAGCATTCTTGTAAATTGAGTGAACTAAAAACGTGCGCTCAATTGGCTGATGTCATCCGGGCTGACGAAAATGCGGGTCGTGTTGCTGATTTTTGCTATGGCGAATTTTTTGATCTGCAATCGATTGTCGCTGATTTAGTAGATGCTGAGCATGTGCCGCAAATGGCTGCGGTTCGTTTGAAAACAGTCGCAATGGATAAGTTCAGGGCATGGCAGGAGGTATGGGAGAAGCAACGTCTGGAGGATGCGATTGATGTTAAATATGGAGTTGATCAGCCGCTGCCTGAGGAAGACGCCCTGATTTCTGAAGAGAAAGCTAAATACGACCTGGCTTTAGCTCAAGCAAAGCTAGAGAAGACTGAGCGAGTGGGCACCGTCCCGTTGCCCCCGCAATACAAGTCCACTGATTTCCGTAAGCCCAGTTATTGGCCGCTGCGCGGCAAACTGGATGTCCCTAAAGAGCGCTTCTTCTCATTACCTGGCTGTGAAAAAGACGGCGATACCACGCTTGTCATCGGTTGGGCCGGCTTGAACCACTTGCAGCGTGCTCAGGCCATTGCAGCTTGGTATCTGGATCGCAAAGAAAGCGAGGGTTGGGAAGCTGAGCGACTGAAGCCCATGCTAGTGGCGCTGGATGAGTTGATCCCCTGGTTGAAGCAGTGGCACAACGAGGTGGATCCAGAGTTCGGCGAGCGCATGGGGGATTACTACGAGGGCTTCCTTCTCGAAGAACTGCGCAATCTGGAAATTACTCGAGCCGACCTTTTGAGTTGGCAGCCGGCAGCTGTAGCTGGAAAGCGTGGCGGTCGAAAAAAGAAAGTGGCCGAGCAGAACTGATTCTGGGGTTTGACGCATGACATTGATTAAAGAGCTGATCGAGATCCCAGAAAAGGTTCAACGGGGTGATTTCGTTCTTAACCTGTCCAGTGGTTTGGCTGATGCAGCTATCAGTCAAACGCTGGAGCAGTATGTGGTGACACCGCAGCTGCGGCTGTCGTTCGAGGATGCCTTGAGCTTTATCAAGAGCACCGTAGAGCGCAATCAGAACCGTCAGAAAGGCGCGTACCTTCACGGCAGCTTCGGTAGTGGTAAGTCGCACTTTATGGCGGTGCTGCACCTGCTGTTGCAGGGCAATCCCCAAGCCCGGGCGATCAACGAGCTGGCGCCGGCTGTAGCCAAGCATGATGAGTGGCTGCAGCAAACCAATATCCTGCTGGTGCCCTACCACATGATCGGTGCCGCCAGCATTGAGGCGGGTGTGCTGGGTGGCTACGCGCGGCATATCAAGCACCGTCATCCAGATGCACCGGTACCCGGCTTCTACATGAGTGACCGGTTGTTCCGTGATGCGCGACAACTGCGCAGCAATATGGGCGATGAGAATTTCTTTGCCACGCTGAATAAAGGGGCAGGAGCGGCAGAGGACGACGGCTGGGGAGATCTCTCGACCGGTTGGGATGCAGCCAGTTTCGATGCAGTGCTCAATGACCAAGCCGGTGCTGACGATAAGGCTCGCTTGGTTGGAGATCTGATCGGCACCTTTTACAGCTCCATGGCGGATATGGCCAACAGCGAGTACGGCGGCTACGTCGATTTCGATGAAGGTCTGCGCATCATGACGGAGCATGCCAAAGCGCTCGGGTACGACGCGATTATCTTGTTCCTCGATGAGCTGATCCTCTGGCTGGCCAGTCACCTATCTGACCAGCGCTTTATCGCCAACAACATTCAGAAAGTGGTGAAGCTGGTTGAAGCCAGTGAGCAGCGTGCGTTGCCCATGGCCAGCTTTATTGCCCGTCAGCGTGATCTGCGTGAGTTCGTTGGAGATCAGTACAACGGCGCGGAGCAGCAAGCACTGAGTGACTCGCTTAAGTACTGGGATGGTCGTTTCCACACCATCACTCTGGAAGACCGCAACCTGCCAGTGATTGCCGAGCGTCGCTTGCTCAAGCCGATCAATGCGGCTGCCAAGGCGGAAATCGACAGTGCCTTTGCGGCCATGGATGCCGGTTTGCGCAGCGAGGTGCAGGAAATCCTGCTAACCAACAAGGGTGACCGCGAGATGTTCCGCTCGCTGTATCCCTTCAGTCCTGCTCTAGTGCAGGCGCTGGTGGCGCTTTCTTCCGCTCTTCAGCGCGAGCGTACTGCGCTCAAGGTTATGCTGATGCTGTTGGTCGATCAGCGCGAAACCCTGGAGTTGGGTGGATGCATACCGGTCGGTGATTTGTATGACGTGATTGCCTCCGAGGCTGAGCCGTTCTCGGAAGTGATGCGCATGCATTTCGACAATGCTCGCCATCTGTTCGAGCGCAAGTTGGTGCCATTGTTGGAGGAGGAGCACAACCTCAAGCTGGACCAGTTGCTCGCGCTGCCGGTCAATGACCTCGGCCGTCGTGCATTTACCAATGACATGCGCCTGATCAAAACGTTGTTGCTGTCGGCGCTGGTTCCTGAGGTGGAGTGCTTCAAGCAGCTCACAGCCAACAAGCTCGCTGCGTTGAACCACGGCACCATCAAATCACCGATCCCTGGGCGTGAAGCGCAGACGGTATTGCAGAAGTGCCGAAAATGGGCGGGGCGTGTCGGTGAGATCAAGATCAGTGATGACTCCAACCCTGTCATCGCGATTCAGCTTTCAGGCGTGGATACAGAAAGCATTCTTGAGCAGGCGAAGATCCACGACAACGACGGAGCGCGTCGCAAGCTGATCAAGGATTTGCTGTTCGAAGCGTTCAGTGTTCAGGATGACAACCAGCTGTTTATCGAACATCCCTTCGTCTGGCGCGGCACTCGTCGTACCGTTGAGGTTATGTTCCAGAACATTCGCGAGATTTCAGACTTCACCACCTTTGAGGCGCGTGGTGATGATTGGAAGGTGCTGGTCGACTTTCCATTTGACCAGGGCAATCACTCTCCCGCGAGCGATAGGGCACGCATCCAGGAGTACGAAGCCACTGGTAATGCGACACAGACCCTGTGCTGGTTGCCGTATTTCTTCAGCCAGTCGGCCCAGCGCGATCTGGGAACCTTGGTGACCCTAGAACACGTACTGAAAAGCGATGATCGCTTCGCTTCCTTCAGTAAGCATCTGAGTCCTATTGAGAGGGGCCAGGCACGTACGCTTCTCGATAACCAGCGTAGCCAGTTGCGCCAGCGTATCCGTGATTATCTGATGGGCGCATTCGGTGCTGCGCAGCCGCTGCCGGGTTCGTTGGATGATTCGGTCCAACTGGAGAGCCAGGTCTATTCGCTAGAGCCTGGATTTACTCCGCAGCTGCCGGTCGGTAGTAACTTGCGAGCGGCCTTCGAGCACCTGCTTTACCAGGCTCTGAGCTTCCAGTATCCGGATCATCCTGAGTTCGATGGTGAGGTCAGGCTCCCTGACCTTGGGAAGGTGATGGAGCAGTTGCGTCGGGCTGTGCATGCCAGTAATGGCCGCATCGATATCGATACGCAGTTGCGCTCGATCATGCGTTCCATTGCTCAGCCATTGAAGCTGGGTGAAATGCATGAGCGGCATTTCATTTTCAAAGATGACTGGTCAAGGCACATGACTCGTGAGCTGGCTAAGGATGAGTACGCCGGGGATCCAGTGACGGTGAAGCGACTAAGATCGGCCATTGATCAGCCGACACCAAAAGGTCTGCCAGACATTGTGCAGAACCTGCTGATCATGGTGTTTGCCGAGCATGGCCAGTATGCCTTCTCACTGCATGGCCAGGATTATGAGCCGACGCTCAAGGACATGCCCGATAACCTGCTGCTGACCAAGCAGGATCTAGCTGAGCCAAACATCTGGAAGCTTGGCGTAGATAACGCCTCTGCCATATTCGGCATGACGCCTAACAAGCTGCGCACCGCCAACCATCAGAATGCACTGGAAAAAGATGTGCAGGATGAGGTTAAGCGTCAATTTGGGCATTGCGAGGAACTGGTTACTGAACTCAGAAGCGCATTGAGCCGGGTTAGCCAAGCGACGCAATGTAATCGTCTGCGCAATGCTGAGTATGCCGTGAGTTTGTTGCAGACCTTACAGGGCAAGCAGGGGGCAGAGCTGATCGCTGCGCTGGCAGATATACAGCCTCCCACAAACTCGATGGCTCTCGCCAAAAGTATCGTTAGTGCTGCGAGCGTGACCCAGGCAATCCAGGACAATAACTGGCAACTGCTGGAAACCGTGTGGCAGTCGGGGGCTGCTGAGGCGCTGCAGATTAAGCAACGTGTCAGTGCCGCACTGGCCGCCGATGAGTTGGTTACAGCGTTGGCACAAGTACTTCGCCAGGCGCAGGCTGATGCCACGTCGCAGCTGACGCGCAACGTCATACCGCCGACCACACCGGATGTGCCGCCTGCCGATACCGGTAGTAAGGGTGCCGGCGGCAGAAAGGTGCTGGAGCAGGTTCAGCAGAGTGGCTTGACCAGCAAGCAGGCGCGCAGTTTGTTCGCCGAGATTGAGAGTAAATTGCAGGGCGGCTATGTGCTGGATGTGAGTTACAGCATTGTGCGCACGGATGGTGTCGAGGATTGAGGTGATGTTGATCATGCAGGCGAGCGCGACATTGCCGATGCCGGTGGTGACCCAACTGCAGGCAGTTTTTCAGCGTGATGCTGAGGCTGACTGTGTGGCATTAGTGTGGCACAACCCATTAACTGCTTTGGCTGTAGAGCAAGTGGTCGAAGGGCGAAGAGTCAGGGCCGTCTACTGCGTGTCTGAGCTGGCGATGCGTGAGGCCTTGGTCAAGCATTTCCAGGAGCGAAACGACACCTCAGAGCGTCTTGTGCTGCTGTCGGGCTTTGCCGAGACGGATCTGGCTATGGACGTGCTGGCGAGAATCTGGCGCAACGAGCCGCAGCGGATAAGCCCTTGGAAGACCCTGCAGCAACTAATTCGTGTCAGGGACATTGATCCTCGTCTAACGCGCAAACATGGCCGTTGGGTAGCTGAGGCGATGCTCAATGGTGTTGACCGTTATCAGGGGAAAATCAGCTTCGGCGAGATTCTGGATGAGGAGACGGCCTGGCGCGCTATCGCCATGTCTAATCTGAACTACCAAGAAGCCACGTTGGATCTGCAGTCGGTATTGAGTTGGAGCACTAAGGGTGATGTGAGTGCGCTGATTACGGCTCTGCCAGGCGATATTCGAGACAACCTCGGAGATTGGTTGGCCCGCGGCCTGCCCGACACTCATGATGTGGTATCGACGCTGCTTCTGAATGATCAGGGGAGTGATCTGCTCCCCGTCGCCTTGGCGTGCTCCGTGTTGTTTTCCTCGGACATTGAACGCTTGTCCGAGCTTGATTTAAGCCAGTTGCATATCAGTCGAGGGATCTTCCGTGAGCGCTTTTTGGGTGGGAAGAAGATCGAATTCCGAGCCCTGCAGCCACTGGGCGAGATTGCAGTTGCTCTGGTCCGGCAATGGGTAGGTGCTCTCGGTTTTCCTAGCTATGCGCGTTTTTTGTCGAAAGCAGAGCAGATTCTTGCGAGCTTAGATATGCAGGCTGCCGCCGAGCATTCTGCTCTGTTACCTTGCGGTCTACATGCTCGCTTTAGCACTTTTGCCACCGCTTTGGATCAAGCTCTGAATGGTGGCGACTCCATGCCTGCGGAGTCCGCTCTGCTGCTGATAGAGGGGCACCGTCTGGCTGGTTTGGACCGCTACAGCGAGACGGTTGCTCGGGCCAATATGGCCATGCGACTGCTGCGTTGGCTCAAGCTGGCGCCGAACATGGACGGGACAGTAGTTAGCCTGATCGGTGATTACATCGAGCACGGTGGTTTTTGTGATTGGGCACGAACCGCGATTTGGGCGGGAGATGCTGAGGAGTCCCTGAGTGCGGTTTACCTGAAGCTCTCAAAGCAAGTCGGGCGTTACAGGGAGCAGCAAAACCAGGCATTTGGACATCAGCTGGCAAGCATTGCTCGTGGTGATCATCTGCCTGCTCGACTCATTCCCGTCGAGCGCGCCCTGGATGATCTTGTTGCACCATTGGCTGAGCAGGGACAAGTGCTTTTGCTTGTGCTGGATGGGATGAGCGAAGCCGTCTACCGGCAGTTGAGTGCAGACCTCACCCGTAATCATTGGTTGGAGCTACAGCCTGCTGGCGTACAGGGCGATGCATGCCTGGTTGCAGCCTTGCCCACGGTGACTCAGGTCAGCCGTTGTTCGCTACTGTCTGGGGCGCTGTGTGAAGGCAATGCCAACGACGAGAAGAAGGCTTTCAGTAGTCATCCGCAACTGAAAAAACTGGCTTCCACCAAGTTCCCACCGCAAGTGTTCCATAAGCAGGATTTGTCCCAGTCTGGATCGGGCAGTTTGCAAAGTAGCGTTCGAGGGGTGATCGCGGGTACAGAGCACCGAATTCTGGCGGTGGTGATCAATGCCATCGATGATCAGCTGTCCAGTAGCTCACAAGTAAAGGTCGACTGGTCGTTTGAAACCGTGGCCTTGCTGCGCCATGTGATGGAGGCCGCTCGCGAGGCTGGACGTGTGGTGATCATTACCAGTGATCACGGCCACGTGCTCGATCATGATTCGGTTTACCAGCAGTCGGCCGCCGAAAACGGCGAGCGCTATCACCCAGTTGCACCTGGCATTGCTCCATCTGAGCTGGAAGTCCTGTTGTCTGGTGAGCGTGTCGTGACCACCAATAAGCAGGTAATCCTGCCCTGGTCAGAACGATTGCGCTATATCCGAAGCAAGAGTCATGGTTACCATGGTGGCGGTTCACTCCAGGAGGTGGTAATCCCGCTTGGGGTTTACATCAATGCCGCCACGCGACAGGCGATGGATGGTTGGCGGGAGGTGCCTCGTCGCCTACCAGCCTGGTGGCATTCGACAAATTCCATTCAGGGAGAGGCGCCGAGCGCGGCTGATCAGTTCAGTGTGCCTGCCGATGCACCCACTAAGAAAGTAGTTGGCAAGAAGCACGCTATGGCTGAGGTTGTCGACGATATGTTCGGCTTTGGAGCACCTTTAACCACAGCGAGTAATAAGGCCTCGCAGGCAACCACCAGCGACTGGATTGGAGCGCTGCTCTGTTCGCCTGTTTATCGCCAGGTTCGCGATAGGGCAGGCCGTACAGCGATCAGTGATGAACAAATGCAGGGGTTGCTGAGGCTGATGGAGAAACACCGCTGGCAGGTTATGGAGGCTGTGCTTTGTTCCGAGTTACAGATCCCGAAACTGCGGATTCGTGGGTTCCTCGCAGGAGCGCAGAAACTGCTCAATGTGGATGGCTATCCAATCCTTTCAGTCGAGCGTGATTCCCAGACAGTGCGTTTGACCGTTGCAGATCTGAAGAAGCAGTTTGAAATTCAATAACTACAAGGTGTAGTAGGCATGTCGATTAGCCAACAACGTCGTCAGGATATTCTGGATGCTCTGCGGCGAGGAACTGTGCCGCAGTATGGTTTAGATGCCTTGGCTGTTGGTTTGTTGCCCTTTGAGCGCGCCTTCGATGAAGAGCTGGAAAAGGTCAGTCGGGGCGGGGCTGTTTTCAAGGCTATTCGTGGCGAATACGGCAGCGGTAAAACTTTTGCGTCACGCTGGCTGCGAGAGAAAGCCCATCGGCTCGGCTTTGCCTGCGCCGAGGTACAAATTTCCGAGACTGAGACGCCGCTGCACCGCCTTGAGACGGTCTACCGACGCCTGATGGAGCGTTTGACCACGCCGGAGATGCCCTCGGGCGCGTTTCAGAATATTGTCGAAGCCTGGTTCTACACCCTGGAAGAGGATGTGCTTGCCCAGCATGACATCGACCCCAATGACTCAGAAGCGTTGATTGATGCCACTGATTTGCTGATGGAGAAGCGCTTGGGTGAAGTAGTGCGCTCTGCACCTGCGTTTGCCCTTACCTTGCGGGCCTATCGAAGAGCTCTACTGGAAGGCGAGGAAGAGATTGCTAACGGGCTTTTGGCTTGGATGGCAGGTCAGCCGAACATTTCTGCTGCGGTTAAGCGCTATGCAATGATCAAGGGCGACATCGACCATTTCGGCGCGTTGAGCTTCCTGCAAGGTGTGCTGACCATCCTCAAAGATTCTGGGCACCCAGGACTGCTGCTTGTGCTCGATGAGGTTGAAACCCTCCAGCGCATGCGCGGAGATGTTCGCGACAAGAGCCTGAATGCGCTGCGTCAGTTGATGGATGAAGTAGACTCTGGGCGATTCCCTGGTCTCTATCTGGTGATCACGGGTACTCCAGCCTTCTACGATGGCCCTATGGGTGTTCAACGTCTGTCTCCTCTGGCCCAGCGCCTGGCTGTGGACTTCACCACTGATGCTCGGTTCGATAATCCTCGCGCCGTGCAAATCCGCCTTCGTGGCTTCAGTCAGGAGTCACTGGAGGAGGTCGGTCGCAAGGTGCGTAACCTGTATGCTGATAACAGCGCTATGGCTGACCGCATTCTTCGGCTGGCGGACGATGACTACATCGTTGAGCTGTCAAGGGCAGTCACCGGAAAGCTGGGTGGCAAAGTTGGGATTGCACCACGGATCTTCCTTAAGAAGCTGGTGGGTGAGGTTCTGGATCGTATTGACCAATTTGAAGACTTCAATCCGAGGCAGCATTACGCATTGACCATCTCGGATACCGAGCTGACATCGGTCGAGCGCGCCACAAGTGCGGCAAACTCAGTTGACGATATTGAGCTCGATCTTTGATCCGCCTGAGTGGAGCTTTGCTGCATGAGTGAGTTCGATAAGCTCCATCCAGCCTTGCAGCATCACATCGTCAACTCTCTAGGTTGGAATGGTTTGCGGCCTTTGCAAGAGGCCACTATTCAGCCCGTTCTGGATGGCGAGCACGCGATCTTACTGGCTCCTACGGCAGGCGGAAAAACCGAGGCAGCAAGCTTTCCCGTGTTTTCACGCATGCTCAGTGAGAGCTGGGAAGGGCTTTCTGTTCTCTATATCTGCCCGATCAAGGCGCTGCTCAATAACCTTGAGCTGCGGTTGAGTTATTACGGGCATCTCCTGGGGCGCAGCGTTGCTCTGTGGCATGGGGACATCAGCGCTGCGCGTAAGGCCAAGATTGTGGCCTCGCCACCAGACATTCTGCTGACAACCCCTGAATCGCTAGAGGTAATGCTGGTCTCCAGCAAGGTTGATCATCAACAACTGTTTGCCAATGTGCGGACGGTGATTATTGATGAGGTACATGCCTTTGCCGGTGATGACCGTGGCTGGCACTTGTTGTCTGTCCTTGAGCGAATTAGCGTTCTTGCCGGGCGAGAGATTCAGCGATTGGGGCTCTCTGCAACCGTGGGTAACCCTGACGCTCTATGCGACTGGCTGGCAGGTAGCTGTGCAGCAAGAAGGAGCGTGATCAACCCTCCTGCTGAGAATAATGTGATTCCTGACGTCCAGGTCGATTGGGTCGGGTCGCTGAAAAACGCAGCAATTGTGATTTCAAGATTGCACAAAGGCGAGAAGCGCCTCGTTTTTGTGGATAGCCGTTCCAAGGTCGAGGAGCTTGCGGTTGAGTTACGTTGCCTAGGTGTTGCCACCTACATCTCCCACAGCTCTTTGAGCTTGGAAGAGCGGAGAGCTGCTGAAGAAGCGTTTTCCCAGGGCAATGACTGCGTAATCGTTTCTACTTCGACGTTGGAGTTGGGTATCGATGTGGGCGACCTTGATCGGGTTATCCAGATCGATGCTCCGTATACGGTGGCTTCGTTCCTGCAGCGTATTGGTCGAACCGGCCGGCGCGCGGGCAGCTCTCGAAACTGTCTGTTTCTGACTACCAAGGAAGATGCATTTCTCCGTGCTGTGGCGTTGTTACAACTATGGCGGCAAGGCTATGTCGAACCTGTCGAGCCGCCCGCGAGGCCAATGCACATTTATGCCCAGCAAACGATGGCATTGGTGCTTCAGCAAAAAGGAATCATCGTCGCCGACGTCGATCAGTGGATGTGCCGCATGCCGGGTTTTGCCGGAGTAACGCCCGATGACCGTGCTGGCGTTATCAGCTACATGCTTGCGGCCGGAATATTGCACTCTGATGAGGGGCTTATCGGGATTGGCAAGGCCGGAGAGAGGGCATTTGGTGAGAAGAACTTCATGGAGCTCTTCTCGGTGTTCACGACGCCTCCCATGGTTAAGGTTTTTTGGGGCAAGCAGGAGCTAGGGGAAGTTCATCAACTGACCTTTGCTGTCCGTGATAATGGCCCGGCGTTGCTTACTCTTGGCGGGCGCAGCTGGCAGACGACCTATATCGACTGGCCGCGGAAAAAGGCTTTTGTCGAGCCTTCGGAGGTGCGAGGTAAGTCGCAATGGGTCAGCGATGCGCAGCCGCTGAGATACGAGCTATGTCGTGCGATTGCAGATGTGTTGGTTTCAGATCTTGTTCCAGAGGGGCTTTCATCCAGAGCTCAGGCACTGCTTGCCGATCTGCGTGACCAATATGGCTGGATGGAGTCAGGTAAAAGTACTCTGATCCTTGATGCCGATGGTAATGCGATTTGGTGGAACTTCGCAGGCAAGTTGCTGAATTCGGCAATGAAGGATCTGCTGGCTAATGAGGCAGATAAGCTCATCGCCGACAACGAGTGCTTGAGTTTTCGGCACGTCTGTTCTGGCGAGGCGCTGGTAAGTGCTATTCGAGAGATTCTTGCGGGTGATGCGCGTGATTTGGCGGTGCTGCTGGATGAGGCCTTTGTACAAGAGCTGAAATTTGCTGAGTGCTTGAGCCAGAAAGAGATTGATCGTGAGCTGGGACAGCGGTACTCAGTTGATAGTGACTTCCAGAAGTTCTGTCGTAATTCACTTGCAGTTCTTAGGGTAAGGGATAACGCCTGATATGAGAATCATCCGTCTTAGCGAAGTCATTCGGACAGTTGGTCTTGCTCGATCAATACAAGTTGATAGGTGAGGTGTGGCGTTGAGGATGAGTATGAGAAAGCGCTGTGGCAGCAGTATCCTCAGCTAGCCCGTCTAGAGGCACAAACGAAAGTGTACATGGCATGTTGGGTCATTATGAATAACTTTGTGAGCGCGCGCCTACGCATTCTCCGTATTAAAAATTCGCTGCTTTCGCCATACGATAATCAGTCACCTAATCCATAAAATTGATTTTTACAAATTTCGAGTCGACTTTCCCAGTGCAGTCACTCCCTTGAAGGCCTCACGCATGCTCTCGACAGCTTCAAGCACGCCCGTAAGGTTATCCGGCGTGTTTGCTGCAAAGGCCATTACTTACCGATTTATGCATGAGGATAGTTATTAGAATACTGTTCGTTGAGTCGGGTGGCGCATTGAGAGGCCGTTTTATCAAATCTTAAATGCTCAATCTTATTACTGTGTCTGCGGCCTGCCTAACGGTTTGACAAAGATCTCGAAGTACTCAAATACCGCTTCCTGCGTTAGGCGGAGACCATGGACCACGCCCCCTTATTGGCATACAGTGATGGCTTTTTGATGCTCCACTGAAAAGCCGAACGTTCAGAACTGAGGGAAGCGGTTATGCTGGATACGGACTCGTTGAAGCCTGGCTTTATGATCATCCACGGCAATCGCCTGGATGATCTACGTGAGCTGGCTGTTGGTTGGATGCAGCGTTACCCGTTGGCACCGCTAGAGAATGAGGTTGTACTGGTACACAGCAACGGCATCGCGCAATGGTTGAAGCTGGCATTGGCTGAGGATCCACACAACGGTGGGTGCGGTATTGCGGCGGCTTTGGATGTTCAATTGCCGTCACGTTTTCTGTGGCAGGCATATCGCTCGGTTTTGGGGGCGCAGACGACCCCGGAATCCTCACCGCTGGACAAGGCGGCTTTGAGTTGGCGGCTGATGCGCTTGCTGCCTCAGTTACTGGGAAATCCTCATTTCAGCAGCCTGCAGCGGTTCCTTGAAAACGATGACGATCAGCGCAAGCGCCATCAGCTGTGCGAACGGCTGGCAGATTTGTTCGACCAGTATCAGGTCTATCGCGCTGATTGGCTGGAGGACTGGGCGGCCGGACGGGATCAACTCAAGTCGATCAAGGGCGGTGTGAAGCAGCTGGATGCGGACAATCTCTGGCAAGCTCAGTTATGGCGTGAAGTCTTGGCGGATGTTGGCGAGGGCGCGCTTGAGCATAGTCGCGCGGGGGTTCACAAGCGCTTTGTCGCGCACCTGCGTGAGGCCGTACAGGCGCCGAGTGGATTGCCACGGCGGGTGGTGGTGTTCGGTATTTCGTCGATGCCGGCGCAGGTGCTCGAAGCCTTGGCCATGCTGTCGCGCTACAGCCAGGTATTGCTGTGCGTCCACAACCCGTGTCGCCATCATTGGGGCGATATCGTCGCCGATAAGGAGCTTTTGGCGCACAGCTATCGCCGTCAACCCTTGCGCAATGCGCCCATGGCGGCGAATGAACACGGCCAGCCCTTGCTCGCTGCGTGGGGCAAACAAGGCCGCGACTATATTAACCTGCTCGACCACTATGATGAGCCCGGCAGCTACCGGCACCTGTTCGACGGCCTCAATGGAGGGCGGATCGATCTGTTTACCGACCCTGCGCCCTCAAGCTTGCTGGGGCAGTTGCAGAGCGACATTCTTGAATTGCGCCCGCTGGCAGAAACACGTGGAGCCTGGGGACCTGTCGATGCTGCACAGGATCGCTCGATACGTTTTCACGTGGTCCACAGCGCGCAGCGTGAAGTGGAAGTGTTGCATGATCAGTTGCTCGCGCGTTTCAGTGCCGACCCCCAGCTAAGCCCGCGTGATGTGATCGTGATGGTGCCGGACATCAACGCATATGCCCCGCATATTGAGGCGGTATTCGGCCAGGTACCACGGCACGACCCGCGTTACTTGCCCTTTACTGTGGCCGACCAGGGCCAACGTGGGCGCCAGCCTTTGCTGATTGCACTCGAGCACTTACTCAAACTGCCCCATAGCCGGTTTGCCGCCAGCGATATTCTTGACCTGCTGGACGTGCCGGCACTGCGCGCGCGTTTTGCCATCAAGGAAGCGGATGTGCCGATCCTGCAGCGTTGGATCGACGGTGCCGGTGTGCGCTGGGGGCTCGATGCGCAGCAGCGTGAGAGCCTGGACATGCCCGCAGGCCTGGAACAGAACACCTGGCGCTTCGGGATGCGTCGCATGCTGCTAGGCTACGCGGCTGGTCGCGGGCCGGAGCTGAATGGCATCGAGCCCTACGATGAGGTGTCGGGGCTTGAAGCGGCCCTGGCCGGGCCGTTGCTGACCCTACTCGACCACCTGGAAATTGCTCGCCAAGATCTGCAGCAGCCAGCCACACCGGTGCTCTGGGTCGAGCGCCTGCAATCGCTGTTGAAGGTGTTCTTCCGCCCGGTGGGCGATGCCGAGGAACTGCTGGTCAACCAATTGCTCCAACTGCTCGATGACTGGTTGCGTACGTGCGAGGCTGCGCAGTTTGTGCAGGCGCTGCCGTTGAGCGTGATACATGAAGCCTGGCTATCTGGCATTGAAGAGGGCGGCCTGTCGCAGCGCTTCCTCGCCGGTACAGTGAATTTCTGCACCTTGATGCCGATGCGGGCGATCCCGTTCAAGGTGGTGTGCCTGCTGGGCATGAGCGATGGTGATTACCCGCGCCAGCAATCGCCCGTCGATTTTGACCTGATGCGCAACGACTATCGCCCCGGTGATCGGTCGCGGCGTGAAGATGACCGCTACCTGTTGCTCGAAGCGCTGTTGTCTGCCCGGGAGCAACTGTACGTGAGCTGGGTAGGTCGCAACATCCGCGATAACAGCGAGCGCGTGCCTTCGGTGTTGATTGGCCAATTGCGTGATCATCTGGCCAGCGGCTGGCGCTCGGCCACGCCCGATTCACTGCTGCATGCGCTGACCCAGGAGCATCCGCTGCAACCGTTCAGCGCTGCCTATTTTGCCGACCAGCCTGGTCCTGATGGCTTGTTCACGTACTCCCACGAGTGGCGTGAGGTGCATGACGCGCAAGACGGACAGCAGGCGGTCGAGCTGTTGCCAACGCTCGCGCAAGACACGCCATTGACCCTGCGGCAACTGGCCGGGTTTGTGCGTGATCCCGTCGGTGCCTTCTTCCAGCAGCGGCTCAAGGTCAATTTTGACAATGACGAGTTGACCAGCCGCGATGACGAAACCTTCCAGCTCGATGGCCTTGAAAACTGGCTGCACCAGGATCGGCTGAGCCAAGCGCTCAAGCGTTGGGTCGAAGAAGATTACTGCCCAGAGCAGACGATGACCGAGCTTGATCTGCACGTACAGCGTTTGCAGCGCGAAGGCAAGTTGCCGTTGGGCGGTTTCGGCCGTTTGAGCGCATCGGCCCTGGTGGAACCGATGCCGGACATGCTGGCGCGCTACCACGCGCAATTGCAGGCGTGGCCTGAAATCGAGGAAGGCCAGACTGCCACAATGATCGCCGCCGATGAGACGACCCCGGGGTTGAGTGACTGGCTGGGCGGTATTCGCCGCAACGCCCTAGGTGAGCGCGCCTATCTGCAACTGGACAGCAAGAAGTTGTGCACCGACGACAGCTGGCGCTGGCACAACCTGGTGCGCCCTTGGCTGCGGCACCTGGCGTTGCAGTTGAGCGGGCAAGGCTGCACGACGATTCTGGTCAGCTTGAACGGGGATGTGGTGTTCCGGCCCGTGCCCGTGCAACAGGCTCAGGCACAGTTGCACGCGCTGCTCGACGCCTGGGTGGCGGGCATGCGAGAACCGCTGCCAGTGGCTTGCAAAAGCGCCTTTGCCTGGCTTGCAGCCGGCGGGGACGGCAGCGATACAGCCCGCGACAAAGCACGTGAGGCGTTTGAAGGTGGCTTCAAGCACACAGGAGAGGCTGAGAGTTCGTTTGCCTTGCGCCGCGCGTACGTCGATTTCGACCAACTGTGCGCTAGCGGCCAGTTCCCCCTCTGGGCCACACGTTTGTATGGCGGCCTGTTCAATCACCTGACTTCGAGCTGCGCAGGGAGCGACCAATGACAACGGTAAATCTCAACCCCCTCGACTTTCCCCTGCATGGCAGCCGTTTGATCGAGGCGAGTGCCGGCACCGGCAAAACCTTCACCATCGCCTTGCTCTATGTGCGCCTTGTGCTTGGCCATGGCGGCGAAGCCGCGTTCAAGGGCCCACTGACACCGCCTCAGATCCTGGTGGTGACGTTCACCGACGCAGCTACCCAGGAGCTGCGCGACCGTATTCGCGCCCGCCTGACCGAAGCCGCGCAGTGCTTTCTGGAGCCTGATCTACAACATGACAAGCTTCTGCAGCAACTGCGTGCCGAATACCCAACTGAGCAGTGGCCCGCGTGCGCCCGCCGGTTGCAACTGGCGAGCGAGTGGATGGACGAAGCGGCGGTCTCGACCATCCATGGCTGGTGCTATCGGATGTTGCGTGAACATGCCTTCGATAGTGGAAGCTTGTTTACCCAGACACTGGAAACCGATCAGAGCGAACTGCTGGCCGAGGTGGTCAGGGACTACTGGCGTCGGCATTTCTATGAGTTGCCTGTCGAGCAGGCGCGTGCGATCAGTGATTGCTTCAGCAGCCCTCAAGACTTGGGCAATGCCCTGGGTGTGCTGATGGCTCGCCGAGATGCCAGCTATCAATACGAAGCAACGCCACTTGAAGCCCCCGGCTCGTTGCAGGCATTGCTCAAGGAGCCAGGCGAGTGGTACCAAACGGTCGCCGAACTGGAGCACAACGCGCGTAAGCTCTGGCTTGAGCATCAGGGCGAGCTTGAGGATCTGCTGCGCAGCATTCGCCCTCACATGAGCGGTACGACTTACAAGAAAATCGATCGGGATGACGTCTTCAACGGCCTTCTGAACACGTTGGCGCAGTGGGCCAGGGGGCAGTCTGCACCGCACAACGTGCATGCTTTCGGGGTGTCTGGTATCAAACTGAAGGGCAAAGCCGTAGTGCCCGAGCATGCGGCTTTCAAGGCGATCGATCTCTGGATCGCACAACGAGATGCCAAAATCGACATCCGCGCTCAACTGCTGCTTCATGCCTTGCATGAAGTGCGCGAGCGTTTTGATGAAGAGAAACGCCGCCGTGCCGAAATTGGTTTCGACGACCTGCTCAATCGCCTTGACCAGTCCTTGCAAGGGCCGTCCGGCCCTCGGCTGTCCGAGACCATTCGCCAGCAGTACCCGGTCGCTTTGATCGATGAATTCCAGGACACCGACCCGGTTCAGTACCGGATCTTCGATACTATCTACCGCATTCCCGACAACCTGGATGACAGTGGCCTGTTCATGATCGGCGACCCGAAACAGGCGATCTATTCCTTCCGTGGCGCAGATATCTACACCTACCTGCAGGCGCGTGAGGCCACGGTTGGCCGGCATTACACGCTGGGTACCAATTACCGTTCGACCCAGGCCATGGTAGAGGCGGTCAACCACTGCTTCAGCTACGCCGAAGGCCACCCCCGCGGTGCGTTTCGGTTCGCCGAAGAGGGCCAAGGCAACCCAGTGCCGTTCACCAGCGTTAATGCCAATGGCCGCGACGATGTGCTGCAGATCGCGGGTAAAGACCAACCTGCCTTGACCTTCTGGCAACTGCAAACCGATGGCGTGATCAATAACGCCACATACCTGCGCGAGGCCGCCGAAGCATCGGCATCGGCGATTCAGGCCTGGCTCGACCCCGCCGCCCCTGAACGTTCGGGCTTGCGGGCGGCCAATGGCGAAATCATCGCCTTGCGGCCTGCCGATATCGCCATTCTGGTGCGCAATCGCAAGGAGGCCGAAGCCATTCGTAAAGCGCTTGCGCACCGGCAGCTGGCCAGTGTCTACCTGTCCGATAGGGACTCGGTGTTTGCCAGCGAAGAGGCCCAGGACCTGCTGTACATCCTGCGGGCCTGCGCGCAACCCACCAGTGACCGCTTGCTGCGCGCAGCGCTGGCGACTCGCAGCGTTGGCCTGCCATGGCAGACGCTGGAGCTATTGAACCAGGATGAATTGTTCTGGGAGCAGCAAGTCCTGCGATTCAGGGATTTTCGTGCGTTGTGGCAGCAACAAGGCGTGCTGCCCATGCTGCGCAAGCTGTTTGCCACCTTCAAGGTCCCGGCCCGCTTGCTGCTGGAAGACCAAGGGGAGCGCCGCCTGACCAACCTGCTGCATTTGGCCGAGTGGCTGCAGCGCAGCGCCGCCGAGCTCGATGGCGAGCATGCGCTGATCCGCCACTTGGCCGAGCAGGTAGATGGCCAGAGTGAAGAAGAGATTCTGCGCCTGGAAAGCGATTCGGACCTGATCAAGGTTATTACCGTGCACAAGTCCAAGGGGCTGGAATACCCGTTGGTGATGTTGCCATTTGCCTGTAGCGCCAGAGCGATCGATGGCCGCAGCACGGCACCGCCCATGTTCCATGACGACGATGGCCTGGTAATTGAGCTGGCCAAGGGGGACTCGGCAAAGCCGGCACAAGGGTTTGCCAACGATGAGCGTATGGGTGAGGAAATGCGCCTGCTCTACGTCGCCCTGACCCGCGCCCGTTATGCCACCTGGATTTGCGTTGCCCCTCAGGGCTCCAGGGCTGGAGGAAGGTCGACAGACTTGAACAAGGCGGGTTTGGGTTACCTGCTGGCGGGCGAGGGCGCAATAGCACCAGACCAATTGGCTGGCGTAGTCGAGGCGTTGGCATACGGCTGCAACGACATTGCCGTGTGCAGCGCACCCGCCGCAACCGACAGTGTCCACGTGGCGCCTGCTCTGCCCAGTGTCGGGCCGGCCTTGCGTCCCGTGCATACGCTTGCGGCAAACTGGTGGATTGCCAGCTACTCCGCCTTGGCCATTGCGGACGGTCATGTGCTGATGGGAGCTGACTCGGCTATCAGCCTTGAGCCGGCGACCGCGCTCGAAGCCAATCTGCAGGAGGAGGGCGACGCTGAAAGCTTGCCTGTGGGGGTCGGGATTCACGGTTTCCCTCGGGGGGCGGGTCCGGGCACCTTCTTGCACGGGTTGTTCGAATGGGCCGGCCGGGAAGGCTTCGCCAAGGCTGCTGGTGATCTCGAAGCTTTGCACAACACCGTGGCCCGGCGCTGCAACCTGCGCGACTGGGAGAACTGGATCGAACCATTGTCCGCCTGGCTGGGCAGCTATCTGAATGCGCCGCTGCGCTTCAACGGTACCCAGAGCACACTCTCGGCCCTGAGCACCTACCAGGTCGAGATGGAGTTCTGGTTCTCCAGCCACTACGTGAACGTCCAGCGCCTCGATGCGCTGGTGCGCCGGTACACCTTGGCTGGTGCACCGCGCCCTGTGCTGGCCCCCAATGAGTTGAACGGCATGTTTAAGGGCTTCATCGACCTGACGTTCGAACACCAAGGCCGCTTCTACGTGGCGGACTACAAATCCAACTGGCTGGGCAGCAACGACCATGCCTATGCCGCTGAGGCGATGGCCGCGACGATGCTGGACAAGCGTTACGACCTGCAGTTGTGCCTGTACCTGCTGGCCTTGCATCGTCAGCTTAAGCTGCGTCTTCCAGGCTATGACTACGAGCAGCATATGGGCGGGGCGTTGTACCTGTTCATCCGTGGGCATCAGGCGCTCACCCATGGCGTGCACTTCGAGCGGCCGCCACGGCAACTGATAGAACAGCTGGACCAACTTTTCATGGGGCAGCACACGGAGGTCAGCGCATGAGCCAAACCCTTAAGCAACTCAGCAACAGTCAACGCACGGTCGATCATGCACCGGTATTCATTGGTGAGGCTAGCAACACTGCGCTGCTGCAGCAACTGGACAACTGGGTGGGCCGCGGCTGGTTGCGTGCGTTGGACCGCTCGTTCGTGACCTTCATCCTTGAGCAAGATCCTCAGGCCCAGGCCTGTGTGTTGTTGGCCGCCGCGATGACCAGCCACCAACTCGGTCGCGGGCATTCCTGCCTGGACCTGGCGGCAACGCTGAATGCCCCAGACTTTGTGTTGTCGTTGCCACCTGAGGGAGAGGAGGGCAACCAGCTACCGTCGCAATGGTTGCTCGGCCTGCGTGTTGAACAATGGCGCTGGGCGCTGGCCGCGAGCCCGTTGGTCGAGGACCGGGACGGGCAGCAGCTCAGCCCTGAGCGCCCGTTGGTATTGGCAGGACAGCGCCTGTACTTGCGTCGTTACTGGAACTACGAGCGCAGCATCGCCCAAGCCCTGAGCGCACGCTTGAGTATTGCCACGGCTACGCCGGAAAAACTCGCCAGCCGGCTCGATGCCTTGTTCCCAGATGCTTTTGAGATCAACGGCGAACGCTGCAGCGACTGGCAAAAGATTGCGTGCGCACTGGCTGCGCGAGGCAATTTCAGTGTCATCACTGGTGGTCCTGGTACGGGCAAGACCACCTCGGTGGTGCGCCTGCTGGGGTTGCTGCAAGCCCCTGCGGTGGAAGAAGGAAAACCACTGCGCATCCGCCTCGCCGCCCCCACCGGCAAGGCGGCTGCGCGCTTGTCCGAGTCCATCGGCAAGGCTGTAAGTGTATTGCCTGTCAGCGCCAAGGTGCGCGAGGCGATACCGACAGATGTTTCAACCTTGCACCGCTTGCTCGGCAGTCGACCGGATTCGCGTAACTTCATTCACCAGCGTGACAAGCCGTTGGAATTGGATGTGCTGGTGGTCGACGAGGCGTCGATGATCGACCTGGAAATGATGGCCTGTCTGCTGGATGCCTTGCCCCGTCAGGCGCGCTTGATCCTGTTGGGTGACAAGGACCAGCTGGCGTCGGTGGATGCCGGTTCGGTGTTGGGCGACTTGTGCCGTGAGGCTGAAAAGGGCGGCTACAGCGAGCAGACGACGGCCTGGCTGAACACCCACAGTGGCGAGGCGCTCAATGCGCCTGGTTTGCAACTGGCAGCCGGCCTGGGCGACCCACTGGCGCAGCAGACCGTCATGCTGCGTTACTCGCGGCGCTTCGATCCCCAGCAAGGGATCGGGCGCCTGGCGAAGTTGGTCAATGAAAAAGATGTCGCTCAAGCCCGCAACTTGCTGGAACAGCCCTCCGCGCAGTTGTGCAACCTCAAGCTGCGTGGCGAGCATGATGCCGCGCTCACTGACGTGATCATCAATGGCAAAGGCGATGCCCCGGGTTACCGTCATTACCTTGAGAAGCTACGGGACCTGCGCCCTGCAAGTGATACGCTCTGGGACAGTGGCCTGTGGGCCAGCTGGGCTGGCAGCGTATTGTCCGCGTTCGATGAGTTCCGCCTGCTCTGTGCGCTGCGCCGTGGGCCTTGGGGGGTTGAGGGGCTGAACCAGCGGGTTGCCGCAGAACTGCACCGCTGCGAACTGCTGGCAGGCGAGCAGGGGTGGTACGAGGGGCGACCGGTGCTGGTCACCCGCAACGACTACAGCCTGAACTTGATGAACGGTGACATTGGCATCGCCCTCTGGGTGCCAGGTCCCAACGCTGAGCGGGCGTTGCGCGTAGCCTTCCCGCGCAATGATGGCAACGGTGGAGTCCGCTTCGTGATGCCAAGCCGGCTGGTGGAGGTCGAGACAGTGTTTGCCATGACGGTGCACAAGTCCCAGGGTTCGGAGTTCAACCACACGGCCTTGGTATTGCCCGATGCGCTGAACCCGGTCTTGACTAAGGAGCTGCTGTACACCGCCATCACCCGGGCCAAGCAATGGTTCAGCTTGATAGAGGCCAGCCCAGGGGTGTTCGAGGGGGCGGTGAGCCGCAATGTGCAGCGTACTAGCGGGTTGGCGCTGCAGTTGCAGGACGGGCTGAGGAGCGTTTACCGCACCTGAGTAGGAGCATTTAGGCATTTGTAACCTGGGTATTGGGCTTCGGCAGTGACCTTTGCCATGGTAGAGGTTACTGCCTGAACTGTAATGGTGAAATTGGCCTGCGGGCCGGCGGTGGCAACTACACGTTGCATAAAGGCTCGGTACGTTTTCATTGATTCTGCTCTGGTTGAAGGTGAGCCCTCACAATGAGGATCGCTTACGACGGAATGTGTCGTTGTTCAATTACGACACAAGATGTCGTTTGAGTCTCGAGAATGGGCTTGTCGAGCGATCAAATAGAAGGCTGTCCGAATGAGCCCAGATGATAAGGTCTTTAAATTTTTGGATGCGCTGCTGCCCCGTGCAGAGTGCGTGCGCTTTGTTGAGAGGCGATTTCCATGCGTTGTCGATATTATCGGGATGCCTTCTTTAAGGGGGCCAAGACTGAGAATCGATGGGGTCCATAAAATGATAGGTGTTGTGGCCAGTCCACTGACTAATTTCCAAGATCCCTCATTGCTGGGCTGTCTCTATGAATCTCTGCGTGATGATGCGCTAGCCTCTGATCCAGATGCGATCAATGATCTGGGGTGGCTTTGGATGAATGGTAGTCGACTGTCTGTCGATTACGTTCTTGCCCGACGTTTGCTTAGACTTGCGTATGTGTTGGGTTCAGGTGAGGCGGCGTTCAATCTTGCTGAGCAAGCCTGGCACGGTCGAGGAATAGCTATTAATCACGACCTTGCGGCCTGCTATTACGAACACGCATATGATCGTGGTATCAGTTGGGCGGGCAAAGCGCTGGGGCGGCTGTACGAGACTGGTGCAAAGGGCCAGGCGCCGAATTTTGAACAGGCTGCTTACTGGTACCGAAAGGCAGTCGAATCTGCATTGTTTAGGGGTTAAAGGCATGATCATTGGAGCTTGGAGCATGTATGCGCTGCTAAGTCTGATCTTGATTTTGCTGTTATTTCAGTATTTGCAGTATACTAAACTCTCGAGTTTGATTAACCACTGGCAGGTTAACATTCAGGAGCAGCGGCAGAGTACCTATTTCCACATTGAGGAGAACCGCGAGCTCAGATCAGCCCTGCGAGCGGAGCAAGCGCACGTAGAGCAACTACAGCGCCAGGTGGAGATCTTGAGGGCTTTGCTTCCTGTAGTTTAAAAGTTATAAATTCTATTTCACTTCAAGCGTAATTGAGAGGGCCGATTATGCCTGTAAGACTAAGACCTTCTACATTAGTATGCTGCGAATGTGGCTGGAAGAAGACGGTTGCGCCACTGAGCGATGCCCTAAGCCCAGCAGACTGGTGTGAGCGATGTGGGCATGATGCGTTGAGCTTGCAAGCAACTAGCGCGATCGACCGCATACTGGCCGAGTGGTACGCGAGGTTGTGGAGATAAGGGCGACTTATGATTGAGTTTCTTGGGGCGCGTTTACGTCGCGCGCATCATGTGGTGGTGTTCACAGGCGCGGGTGTCTCGGCAGAGAGTGGCATACCAACATTTCGCGATGCCTTAAGCGGTCTATGGGAATCATTTGACCCCGCTGCTTTGGCGGCTGCCAATGCCTTTCGCATGGATCCTGCGTTGGTATGGGGGTGGTACGAATGGCGACGAGCGATGGTACTTGCCGCTATCCCTAATCCTGCCCATTTGGCTATAACTAAACTTTCTGATCAATTGCCCAAGCTGACGCTAATTACCCAGAATGTTGACGATTTACATGAGCGGGCGGGTTGTCATGAGGTCATTCATTTGCATGGTAGCTTGAACACGCCACGTTGCTTTGCGTGTGCGCGCCCCTATAAATGGAATATAGAGGCTGAGCATGAAATTAAGAATATGTGCAGGATCGAGCCACCACGCTGTCAGCATTGCAACGGTAAAATCCGACCTGGGGTGGTCTGGTTTGGGGAGTCACTACCGGAGCAGCCTTGGCGCAAAGCGCTAGCAGCTGCTAAAGATTGTGATCTGCTGCTTTCAATCGGGACTTCGGGCTTGGTTCAACCTGCGGCAGAAATTCCCAGAATCGCTAGAGAGCACGGTGCTTTGATTGTGCATATCAATCTCGACTCCGAGGCGTTTGAAGAGGAGAAGGCGTTTAGGCTGGTCGGTAGAGCGGCAGAAATTCTACCGCGCTTACTTGACCAGATGAGCGAAGAGCAAAGGTTTCCTAGCCGACCGATAGCTTAGCGAGCACCTTGCCTGCCGAACATAGGCCTATTCAGTGCCCATAAACCATCCTCAATGGCTTGGATGACGCTATTGTCGACATTCTGAGCGAACCGCCATGCTTGAATGTTCAACGCTCCTTCTAGTTCTGGCAACCAGTGGCAGAGCTGCATGGCATAGGTGCCTTTGTTGCCGAATCCCAAGTGCTGCTTGATTCGTGAGTGCAGGTCTGTGGAGCTTCCAACATACAGCAATGCAGAGGCAGCATTTACTCGGCAGTAGGCCCGATCATTTCTCCCGGCTGACTTTGCCGCCTTAAATGCTTGATGCAGAGTTTCAGATAAAGTTTGCTCGACGGTGAATTGATATATGTAACGCCCTTTGGGGGCGGACAAGGATTTCAGTTTCTCCAGCAACGTAGCGCGATTGCCATTGTGGATTGCACTAAAGGGAATGCTTACCTGGTAGGACTCATCGATAGTTGCCTCTTGAACGCCCGCGGCCAGGTTGTGTAGCTGGGTGGCAATACTATTCAGCATGGAAGAATTTAGCATGATGTTGTTACTTCATTCGAGCTGGGTTGAACACGTGACGAGTTATGCCGACTGCTTACAGTGAGCAATCCTCATGCTCATACGCTGCGACAGCGCGGCGTAATGAGTCGCACACTTGTTGGCGAAGTGTTGCAGGCTCATGTACCACGAATGAATCTCCTAGTGAGAGAATCCACCAGTGCAGTTGCCAGGTATTAGTTACAGTCGCTTGAAGCTGGAAGCCTTGAGCCAACGGCTCAAGCAACATATCTGTGCTCAAAGGCGTCTCCCGAATCAAACGAGCTTGCTGCTCACTCACCCAGGCCTTGAGGCAGATTTTTTCCGGCTTGCCGAAGTGCAAGGCGTCGGTGGCGAGGTAGGTTTGCAACTCGAAGGACTCCAGCCCTTGGCAGGTCGAGTCGAGCACCTTCACTGAGCGGAAGCGGTGTACCGCGAATTGCCGGACATCGGTGTAGGGGGCTGCGGTTGCAATCAGGTAGGTGACCAGTCCGCGCTGTACGATGGCCAACGGATTGAGGGTCAACTCGCTCTGCTTGTCGCTGTGCGCAGAGTAGTACTGACACCGAACCTGCTGTTCGCTAATCAATGCGTGCTGCAGGGCCTCTAGGGTTTCTGGCTGGATCTGCGGGGCGCGGAGATTGAAGTCAGGTCGAACACTTGCCACTTTGTTGGGCCAGCGAGCGGCAGGGTTATCGCCTCCGAGGCCTCTGAGCTTTTGCCGAGCGTGCTCGAAGCGTGGTTCTAGCGTGCTTAACATACTCCCCGGTAGCAACGGGCGAACAGCATCCTCCACCAGAGTGAGGCTCACCGCTTCAGTCAGAGTAATGCCCTGCAACTCGACACTCACACCTGGCTTCCAGAACCAACCGAATGGTGTGCCTGCATCGTTGCATTGTAACGGGAACACCAGAGAAAGGTCATGCAGGTCGCGTTCGACGCTGCGGCGGCTGATTGAGTAGCCAGCAGCCGTCAGGCGGGTATGCAATTCAGTCACGGTGATGCCGGGAGAGCGTTTGGGAAGTTGCTGTAGCAGCTCCCATTGACGGCTCAAGGCGTTGTGGGTCTTGGTAGAGGGCACAAAACGCATCCTTGTTGTGTAAAGGCTGGCCACTGGCTAGCAGTATGACAGGTTATCTGCCTATCGGCGTCGAGAGGACGACCTTTAGTGCGTCCACTGCTGGAAGCCAATAGAGCGTTGCTGGCCGGTGGCCTTCAAGCGGCATTCGGCCAGCAGCGCGGCGGCCAGTTCGTCGGCATTGGCGAACGGTTTGAAACGCGCACGTCGTGCCACCGCTGCAAAATCACCAGGGGTTAGGAATGCTTCGTTGCGCAATCGTCCAGTTGCGCTTTGTTGCGGGTCCTTAAGCGACAGCGCTTTGAGGTGCGCGGCGAATAGGGCCTGGGCCTGGGCTGTATTGAGGTAGCCGAAATGCACCTTTAGGTCGAAGCGCCGCAGAGACGCCTCGTCCAGGTCGCGGATCAGGTTGGTGGAGGCGATGAACAGCCCCTGGTAGCTTTCCATCTGCGTGAGCATTTCATTGACGGCGGTGACCTCCCAGCTTTGCCGAGCCTTGCGCCTGTCCTGCAAAAAGCTGTCAACCTCGTCTAGTAGCAGGACGGCATCTTCCTGTCGGGCGCGTTCGAAGGTGCTCGCCAGATTCTGCTCGGTCATGCCCACGTAGGGCGACACCAGGTCGGATACTCGCTTGACCATCAGCGGCTTGTCCAACGCTTGCGCCAGCCACTGGCCGAACGCGGTCTTGCCGGTTCCGGGCGGGCCGTAGAAGCATAGGCGTGCCTGAGGATGGGCGCGTAGGCCGTCTACCAAACCGTCTAGCGGTTGGTCGGCATTCACCCACTTTGGCGAGTAGAACGTAGGCAGCCCCTGGTCGGTACATTGCAGCTTTTCGAATCCCTGCGCCCTCAACGTGCCGTCGACGATGCAGCGAATAGTACTGTCCAGTACCTTGCTGGCGCGCGGGGCCACGCTAAGCCCAACGCGCACGGCGCGCTCTAGTACAGCCGGGGTGATCTGCTCATGGGCGCACAGTTGCTCCACCAAAGCGTCGCTAACCTTGCCACCGCCACATTCACGCAGCATCTGCTTGCGTTGCGCTAAGGGTGGGTTGGGCACTTCAATTACCAGATCGAAGCGCCGTATGTGGGCAGCATCGATCGCTTCGATGCTATTACTCAGCCAGAAGCACGGCAGAGCGTTTTCTTCGAGCATGCGGTTGATCCAACCTTTTTGCGAGCGGTTACTGACAGCTGCCTCCGCTACCTGGAAGATGTCTTCGATCTCGTCGAGCACCAGCACGGCTCGTTGGGAATGCAGCACGCTGTTGGCTGCGCGCAAGGAGCACAGGCGTTGCTTGGCCGAGACGGGGTCACCGTCGCTGTTGGTGCAAGCGACTTCATAGAGTGCGCTGTCCAGCCGGCTGGCGATTAGGCGCGCCAGTTGCGTCTTGCCAGTGCCGGGAGGGCCGTACAGCAGTATGTTCACGCCGGCTCGCGCTTGGGCAAGGGATTTGCTCAGGTAGCGTTCGGCGATTACCAGTGGCTGCCTGATATGGCTGTAGTGCTCCCAGCTCAAGGTGCCGGGCGGACTGGCGCGGAATGCATAAGCAAACAGCTCCAGTGGCGTCCCTTTGCTGAAACGCAGCAAGCCTGGCAGGTCCGGATTGCTGATCGATAGCATCGAACTGAGCGCCATCGCCGCACGGTTGCTGGAGCTGATATCCAGCAGCCCAGTGCGCATCAGTGTGCTGTCATGCGCAAGGCACGACTCGACCTGTGATAGGGGCAGGGCCAGCAATACGGACAGCACTTTCAATGCCCGGTTGAATCCCAGCATGCCCAATTGGTCGGTAGCGTCATTAAGCGTCGGATCGCTGTGCATCAGCACGCAGAAGCCCAGCACCTGTAGCTCGGCGTCGGGCAACGCCAGCAAGTCGCCCAACGCTTCGAGGTTGCCTGCAAGATTGTCCGGGTACGGGGTGCTTGGGTGATCTTCCGGAAAGCTGCGGGCACATTTTCGTAGCGTCGACAGGGCTAGGGATGGGTTGTAACGGTCATCGTCTACCCATTGGGCGAGGCCCAGTTCATGGGCCAGGTCATCGTCATTGAAACCGTGTCGGCCGATGAAAGTGCGATGTCCACCCAGCTCTAGCAAGAGCTGGAAACTCCACTTGATCGACAGCGCGCAAGTATCTACCGCACGGTAGCTGCCGTTTGCGAAAGGGTTTAGACGGGCGGCCATACTGATCTCCTCTTGCTGTAGAGCCGTCAGCTTGGTGTAGATGGTAGTCAGAATGTGTCGTCTCTATCGCCGTCAGAGAGTAAAGATGGCATATTGCCTGCAATTTTGATTTGGCCAGTCCAATGGTTGCAGACCACGACGTAGATTGTCGGGATCAGATGCAATGATTGCCATGCGTTGTGTCTTTCTCAAGGATGTGTGTTGATGCTTACCGTTCTATCCCTGCTCGATGACAGGTTGCGTCCAAAGGGATCCAGAGACCCCTTGGCCATCGAGTCCATCTGGAGCGCTGTGGGCCGCAAGCTAGTAGGTAACCTGACCACGGTGACCAGTCGTGCTGACCATTTCATTGTGGCTCTCCTGGCCTGCCGCTATGCCCATGAAGGTTCCAGATCCCGCTCCCTTGACGATATACAGGAACGTTATGCCAGGGCCGAGCAACTGGCTGCCTACCTGCGACTGGATGCCTCTGTGCAGGCCAGCCTGTTAGGTCGCCAGCTAGCCGTTGCCAATTTCAGGCGCGACTCGATGGCGCTGGGCATGCACAAGAAAGCCCAGATCCTCAGCAATCAACTCAGCTACGGATTGTGGGGGCTGTATTCCTCGGCATTGCAGGAGGCCGGCCTGATCAAGGGCAGCGACAGGCGCTTGACCGGCGCAGGGATCGCCCTGACGGATGCCTTGCTAGACACCTTTGGCCTGTCGCAGTGGCAGCGATTCGGCGAACTGGCGAGCCAGGGCACGGTAAGAAAAGCGCAGCTGTCGCCACTGGCTGGTAGCTTTGCCGCCCTGCTCGATCATCAAGGCATGCGTAAACAACTGGTGTCGGCGCTGCTGCGGTATGCCGGCGCGCGGCCCTTGCAGTTGGCGTTGTATGAGGCGGTTCAGCAATGGTTGCCAGTGTCCGCCGAGCAACCTGTATCGGCTCGACTGTTCGCTCGCTGGGCGGTGGCCGCCAAGCAGGTCGATGCGCAGGTGCAGGACGTTCTGAGGCAGATCCTGTCGTTGCAACCGCTTCTGGTCTTCGCCAACATCGTGGTCGTCTGGTTGCAAATGCAGAACGGGCGAACCCGCAGTGAGTTGGTCAAAGACCTGCGCTCGCGGCTTGGTGCGCCCTTTATCCACCCGGGTTGGGACCGGCCCGGTCTACCTCATGCCCGCTTTCTCCAGTGTTTGACCGATGCCGCCAATGATGGCGATGCGGGTCGGGTCATCGACCAGCTCATGGAGCAGAATTCGGCTGTGACGGGCGCACGGGGAGGGGCGGCCTGGCTTCATTGGGAGGGCGACAGGCTCAGGGTCAGGGTCCCTGTCGATCGCGCCAGCCTGCCTGAGGATCTGGCTGCACATTGTCATCAGGCGTGGGACTACAGCTTTTTCCTTCACGCCTTCCTCGCCATTGCCAAGGCCGGTCACCCATGAAAGCACATACCATCAGTGACGCGTTTCGCCAGTGCATCGGTGAGCGTGAAGTGCGCTTTGCCTTCTTCACGACCTACAGTTTTGAACCGGACTTTTTCGAGCTCGAAGTCATTCCTTTGCTCCTGGGCGATCAAGCGCTCTCAAGTCAGGATGAAATTCGCTATGTCCAGTTGCAGGCCTTGATGCAGGACAAGGCCCGGCGTTTCGCCGTGGCCCATGACGTGGATGTGTTCAATCCTGCCGCCGGCAGTCGCCTGGAAGTCGACTACTTGCCCATACGGGTCGGCAATGGCTGTCAACATTCCAAGCTGGCGATCCTTGTGGTTCAGGGGGAGGATGACGATGCGCCGGTTATCGTATTGGCGGCAGGGTCATTCAACCTGACCAAGGCGGGGTGGTGGGACAACATCGAGGTTGGCCACTTTGTCGAACTTCGGGCGACCCGTGCTCCAGGCAATGTCCTTGAGCCGCTGCGTCGTGCATTGCAATTCTTCCAGGCCGCCACACCGACACCGGCTCTAAACGGTATTGTCGAGGTGCAGGCAGGGTGGTCGCCGAGTGCCGATGATCCTGACTGCAGCTTTTATTTCTCAGGGGCGGCACCTGAGCGCCTGGCATTTCTCGACTTCATTCATCAGCACCTGCGAGCGCCATCGGCTGCGAAAGCGTCTGGCACGCTGGAAATCATCAGCCCGTTTTTCGGCGAGACGCCCACCTGTGGCAGTACGCAAGAGCTGATGAGCGAGTTTGCGACAGTGCGCCTGTTGCTGCCCTATGACGAAGAGCGGCGTGCGTTGGTCGATCCGGCAGTGTTCAGTGCCTTCCACGTGGATCAATGGTGCGACTGGGCCGGGCATTGGCACAACAGCCACAAGGTGCACGACAAGCCGTTTCGTCGTCTTCACGCCAAGATTTTTCAAGGGCTGGGCAAACGGCCCTGGCAATTCGTCGGTTCGGTGAATTTCAGCCACAAGGCATTTCAGGTAAACGTCGAGTCAGGGTTCCTGCTCCAGGGGCGGGACCTTGTGCCGTTGCTGGCACCTTCGCCGGTCAGTCTCTCGGGGTTTGCGGCCGACCCTGGCCTGCAAACCGCCGAACCACTGGACGGGTTGACGATGCCCGTTTTGCGCCTGGCCTACGACTGGGAAAGTCAGGTGCTGGAGGTTACGGCTCAGCAGTCGATCAGCGGCGATCTGGTGCTTCTGGACAGTTCGCAATGCAGCATCGGCACTCTGGGTTTCGATCGGGCCGGGCAGATAGCGCAGCCGCTGCCGGCGTTACGTGAGCAACTGCAGCGTTCTTCACTGCTCAACGTACGCTGGCAGTCAGGCACCGATCGCGTGGAGCGTTGGCTCATGGTCTCGCAGTACAACATCTACCGTCGTCCCAGCCATTTGCCGGCCATGGACCTGCAAAGCCTGCTGCGTCTGTTCATCGAGATGCGCTTGAGCAAGAAGATCAGCCAGTTTGGCGAGTTGGCCCGGCAGCTGCTCAGCAGGCGTCGCGCCAACGACGTGGTGGATGAACAGTTGTCGGAAATGGTGGATGAGGGGGAGGGCAGGAGCTTTTTCTCAGAGTTTTCACAGGTCAACAGTGCGTTCTGGCAACTGGAACGCACACTGGCGCTGGCTGAGGCCGAGGGCAATCATAAAAAGCTGGCGTATTACCTCGCAGGCTGTCAGCCCGATTCCTTGCAGGCCATGCTGGACAGCGTGAAGGATGGCGGCCGCGATGAGGAAACGCTGGTTGTGCGCTATTTGACGCTGGTCAGCATGCAGAGCGTGTTGAACCGGTATCCGGGGCACAGTTGCGTGACCCTGGTCAGGGGCGTAGAGGCAGTCATCACCGAGCTGGAAAACGACGAGCTGCTGGGTCACCTCGACGAGGCTGAAGGCAGGCGTTTTCTTGACTGGTTCAGGGCTCAATTTCAGCGTCCCTTGAGCGCTGCGAATTCACGCAAGAAGGATGTTTCCCATGCAGCGGATCAATAAGGCCACGGCCGAGGCAGTTATTGATTTTTCAGGCAACAACCGCGACCTCCAGGGGCTGGCCGAGCAGCAGCTGCTGGGCGCCGTCGCCTTGTACAACAAGCTTGCGGACCACCGGGTAGCCTACCTTGCCGATGAGGTCGGTATGGGCAAGACCTATATAGGCCTTGGTGTGGCTGCCTTGATGCGGCATTTTAACCCTGGTCTGCGGGTGCTGTACCTGTTGCCGAAAAACAACGTTCGCGACAAATGGATCAAGGATTATCGAGCGTTCGTGCAAAGCAACTATCGGCTCGATGATCTGGCGGTCAAAGGGCTGGGCGGCGGTCCGGTCACGCCCTTCAAGGACTGTCGGAACCTGTCCGAGCTGGTGCAGACAGTCGCCAGTGGCAATGAGCGGGATATGTTCCTCTGCACATCGATTTTCAGCTTTGCGCTGGGCAACACGGTTGCTCAGGTGCTGAACAGCACCCGGCAGTTTGAAGAGTTAATGCCGCAGTATCGGGACCTGATGGCCCCTTTGGTCAGGCAACTGAGGGCTATGAGCGGTAACAGCAAGCCTGCTGAGCTCAAACGCAAGGTCAAGGACGTCTGGATGCAGGCGCTCGGCAAGATGCTGCCGCGCTTCGACCTGGTTGTGGTGGACGAGGCGCACAACCTGCGTGCCGGCCGTGAAAGCAGCGACCGTAACCGCTTGCTGGCGACCTTGCTGGGCGACAACCGACGGATCAAGCGACTGTTGCTGCTGTCGGCGACGCCATTCGATCGCGACCTGGGTCAGTTGCGTAACCAGCTCGCATTGTTCGGCTTCAATCGCCAGGCAGACCTGCCTCAGGGGAGCGATCCGGCCGATCCCGACATGCGTGCGGCGCTCAGTCGCTTGCTGGTCCGTCGCCTCAATACCCTCACCCTCGACAAGGTGGCCCACACGCGCAACATGTATCGCCGCGAGCATCGCAGCGGGGAGGCTGCGGAGGTGAAGTTGACCGTTGCGCAAAAGCTGTTCGCCGCGCTGTTGCAGAAGAAGGTCAGCGAGCATCTGCAGGAGAATTGCTCGAATCGCTTTGAACTGGGGATGCTGGCTTCGTTCGAGAGTTATCTGCCAGGCGAAAAGAACCAGCCCGTGGAGTTCGACGGTCTTGAGGCCGTGAGCGAAGGCGATTCGTCACGCGACGCGGCAGACCGCAGTGTCGTCGAATACCTGGTGGACGATTACGAGAAGTCCTTCAAGCGCAGGCCGCCGCACCCCAAAATGGACAGCGTGTGCCAGCAGACACACCGGTTGGCGTTTGTCGAAGGCAAGAAACAATTGATTTTCGTCCGCCGTGTACGCAGCGTCTCGGAGCTTAAGTTCAAACTCGAAGAAGCCTACGACCACTGGATTGGTGACTACATCGGTGGCGATGATGCCGTTGCCAGGATTTTCCAGCGATACCGGGCGCGCACAGTCGAACGCAGTCACTCGCTCATTGAGAATGAGGCCGCCGACGGGTTCGAAGCGTCGGCCAGCAGCGACAATTTCTTTACCTGGTTCTATCGAGGACAGAATCCTGAGCTGGACGGTGACACGAGGCTGGGGCCGTTGCCGTCCTACTTCCGTAGCACGCTGTTGCAAAGCCGCTTGTTCGAGACGAACTGGGTCTCCCTGCCGGGCATGCCAGTGGTGAACTCGTTGACTATCGACTGGGGCGTGATTGGCAAGAGCGAGTCGGTTGCCAGCCCTGGGCAGCGTTATCGACTGGCGCAGTATGCGTATCTGCGGGCCGTCGCCGAGGGAGGGGACGGGGCTGCGACGGTCGCAAGGCACGTGCTGAATGTACTGTTCGAAGGGTTTCAGGCCATGTGCGACCTGGCTGAGCCTTCAGGGCTTGCCCGTGAGCTTGCGCGTTCAACGCTCTGGGACAGCCTGCGAGGCCATGACGAGCTCAGGGGCCTGGCGCCGCAATGGAGCGCCGAGACATTCACCCAACTGGCCACGTTGAACAGTGGTGAGGTCGACCGGCTACTACGCAGGCTGAGTACCCACCAGGAACTGCTGGGGGTGCTATGCCGTGTGGATCATCCTTTCATCGACCTGTATTCACTCAGGCACGCTCGCAGGGAACGGGACGGTGATGCAGATGGTTCGTTCATCGCGGCACTGGCCGGGCTGTTGACGGTCCAACAGGCAGACCACACCCCGTTCAGCAGTTACCAGATACTGCGTGACACCGCCCAGAACCTGGACCTGTTGATCAAGCTCAATTTTCCTGAGGTGTACTCCAGGCCGGTGAGCGGCCTGACCAAGTACCTGGCCAGCCAGGTCCGTTCCACATCACCCATTCGCGGTGCGACCGGCGAAAACAGCGGCAGCCGTACAGCGATTGCCGCCCTGTTCCGCATGCCGGGTTATCCCCGAGTGCTGGTATCTACCGATGTCTTTCAGGAAGGTGAAGACCTGCATACCTTCTGCGACAGCGTCGTCCACTACGGTATTTCATCCAGCCCTATCGCCCTGGAGCAAAAGGTCGGCCGTGTTGACCGGGTCGGCTCGCTGGCGCATCGACGCATGCATTCGGCCGGTGCCGGTTATGCCGAGCATTTCATTCAGGTCGGCTTTCCGCACATCCGTCAAAGCATGGAGTTCTATCAAGTGCGTCAGGCTGCCGCCAACATGAACGCCTTCATTCAAACGCTGCATGCCGTGGGCCAACAAGGTCCGCGCTTCAAGCGCGAGCTGGAGCTGCATGAAGAGGTGGTGGACCAGGCCCCCGTGCAGCCGCAAATCCTTGATTTTCTGACCAGCCACTATGAGATCACGGACAACGATATTCAGGGCGATGACTGCAGTCGGGCAATAAGCTACCAGGCCGATGCTATGAAGCGGCGCCTGGCTCATGTCAAAAACCAGTTGGGGGCCACGCTCAGGGATCTGACGGGTGATCCGCAGCTGTTCGTGAGGGAGGCTGGCGATGGCTGGCACTTGTCCACGACGGGTCGCAAGCCCCCACACGCTGGCGCGCCGTGCGTCACGGTGCGCAGCGCCGTTGGCATGGCTGAATTGCTGGTATCGGCGACCTTGCCCGGTGAGATCGAAGACCCGGGCGATATCGACAGCCCCATCGGGCGTGTGCGCTTTGTTCAGGCACTGCAGGCCGATCCGTTCAGGCGCCTGTCGCAGGTTCCGGGCACCGACAGCTCAAGGCGACTGGCGGTGCAGTACAGCGTCGACAATTACGCGGGCAGCGACGGTGTGCTGATTGGCGACGAAATTCTTGACGTCTATCAGCGTGCCTCAGGTACGCGGCCTGCATCCAGTAAATGCCCCGAGCAAACTGTGCTGCGTGTCCACGAGATGGTGGACAGGCTGGTACACGACACGGAGCGCATGAGTGTGCGGCGTCTATCGACCTGGCGGCTTGAGTTCTGTTTCAAGCTGGAGGGGCGATACCAATTGGTACGATGGGGGTTCAAGGGGCAGTACGTGATGTTCAGCGCCAAGGTGGTCAACCGTAAATGGACCCGAAAACTGGCCACGTTCAAACGGTTCAGTCAGTCCCCCCTGGTGGAGCACACGCTGGGTCGCAACGCCCGTTTTGAACTTGTGGACTTTCATGTCGACCATGATGAGGAGCTGAGCGTACGCGCGTGCCACCCGGTGCAACACCTCAATGAAGAAGAACTGATGTATATCGCCCATCAGGTCGCGTCCCAGGCCGACAGGCTGGGACACGTACTGATGGGGCGGGAAGGGGACATCGGCGGCGACGACTGATCAGTGCGAGTGGCTTTCGTGCGCCGGGCGTTCGTATTGGCCCAGTGCATTGCGCAGTGTCTTGTACACCTCGGCACGTAGTTGAGCGGGAGCCAGCACCTCGATGTCTGCCGCATTGCTGAGCAGGAACAGGCGTAGCCCTTGGGTGTCGTCCAGCCGGCACGCCAATATCCATCCCTGTTCATCCAGCGTCATGACCTGACTGACAGACAATGGGTTCTCGGTGAGCCGGTTGTGGAGATTGGGGCTCAACCTGAGTTTCAGGTCGACAGGCCCGTCGCCATGGATCGTCATCAGGTCCCGCTGTGCTTCCGTTGACTGGGGATCGTAGCCCGGTGGTTCGGCGATGCTGGCCACCGTCGTGCGGACGCTGACTACGCGGTGGAGCATGAGTGCGCAGGTAGTGCCAGGCCCGTTGCTGCTGTACTTGCCACGAGGGGCTCCCGCTTCAGGCGTTTTGTTTTCTGGCCACTCCTCGCTGTCGACGTATGCCGTCAGGTAAACGTTCGAGTCCTGGTAGGAGAGCGTCAACGGCTTGAGCAGGTAGGTGCAGGTTACGTCGCCGGCTTCTCGTGGCCTGTACACCAGCTCCAGAGACTCGTCATTCCTCATGGCATTTTGGATGGTCTCGAGGTGTTCGGTGTTGTAGTCCCCCGGATTGAGCACGGTAAACCGGGTTCCTGTCCTGATACGTCCTTCGGCCAGCAGGTTGCGTTTGGCGCCGGCAACGACCGAGTCGGCGGCGTAGTTGCGCAACGTGGCCAACTCGCCCAGCGCAGCACTAAATCCGAAGCGTTCTGCATGCTGGAAGATGGCGGTGAGCGTCATGGACTCTGCAGGCGAAAGGACAAGGTCGAGGCTCGCGCCGTTGAGCTTCCAGTAGCGGGCCCTGAGGTCTTTTCTCCCTTTCGTGACCTCCGTTATCACTTTCTGCCTGGCCAGGGCTTCAAGGTCACGGCGGGTTGTCCTGCTGCAGTACTGCGGATAGGACGCTTCCAGGGCCGCATGAATCTTCTTGGTCGTCAGTTCGCCCCCGGCACGATGGAGAATATCCCTGATGAATTTGCGGCGTTTCTCGCGATTGGGTGCGGTGTATTTAGCGGCAGCCAATGGAATTTTCCTCGCGGGCAAAATACGGACAAAATAGTGTCGTATCGATAGATACCATTCTTCTCGCTGGCACGCAATTCTGCGCTGAGCGCCAGCCCACAGGAGTAATGATGAAAGCCAAACAAGCCCACGCCACCCTTCCTCACGTCCCTGAATTCATAGGCTGGCTCGCGACCGAACTGGACTCCCCGACCCTGGCCAAGCATGCGTACGTCGATCGCCGCACGGGCAACGAATGGTCCTGCGACAGCCTCTACGGTGCCTACCAGGCCTACGCCTGGAATCATCCTGGCAACGCCCGTCTTTCGTTCAATCCTGGCGTGGACTCGGTCAGTAACTCGAATGCACTGGAGGCTTTGCGCCGCGATCTGCTAGCCGCTGGCAGCGACGATGATCTGATGCTGCAAAGTGCACTCGATGTCATGGCCTGGGGCGGTGTCACGGCACGCAACGCCCAGTGGCTCAAGGAAAACAAGGCTGGGCTGGGGCGCATGGTGCAGGATGTGAAAGCAGCGTTGATCAAGAAGGACCCCGATGCCCCGATCCTTCGCGCCAAAACCCTGCGGTTCAACTCCGGGATGACCAAGATCTACTCGCTCGTGTGCCCTGATTTTGTGATCTACGACAGTCGCGTGGCCGCGGGCCTGGGCATGCTGGTCGTGCAGTACTGCAAAGCGAAGGGGCTTACCAAGGTGCCGGCGGGTCTGAATTTCCCTTGGGCAGCGGCAAAAGAGGGGGCTAATACGGTTACCCCGAAGAACCGTAACCCCAGCGTCGGAACGCTTCAGTTCCAGCGGCTTCGCTCGGGTTCGCACCATGCGCGCTGGAACATGAATGCTAGCTGGATTTTGAGCCAGGTTGCCTGCCATGTGCTCAACGCCGGCAACCCGTTCCGCGTTGGCGCGACGTCTGCCCAGACCTTGCGTGCCATCGAACAGGCGCTGTTCATGATCGGTTATGACCTGGGGGCTGCCACGGCTGCCGAGTGAGCGAAGCGTGCTGTTCGGTTCAGTCATATAACCAGGCTTTGAGCTCAGCAAGATTCTTCACCATGATCTGCTGGGCTTCCGGTTTCGGGTCCAGGTTCTTGGGGTCGATCTGATACCGCTGCAAAACGTACTTCACCAGGGCCTGGCGGGTCACGATCTCCAGCCGACCATCTTCCATGCCGTAGTCATGGTGAATGATCGCCTTCTGTGCCTCGCCCAGGCGTGAGTCCGGTTCAATGATCACTGACACTTCGGTATTCCAGGCCTGGTCCTTTGCGATGTCATTTCCGTTGCTCTCCAGCAGCCCGGGCTCTCCTCGCATACGGCTGAGCACGAAGTCGCGATAGGCCCCATTCTTCTCGCAGTAAGCGCGAACATGCCAGCGCATTCCGGTGTACACCAGCGTGTGCGGCTCGATGATCCGCGTTTCCGGCTTGGGATTGGCAAGCGAGACGTACTCCATCTCAAGGCGCAGGCCTTCCCGACAGGCTTTGAGCAGCGGCCGCAAAATCTCGGGTTGAACACTGCGATCGGGCACCTGAAGCACGAGGGTATGGGCATACGCCAGCTTCAGTCCTTCGACGTGTGGCGCTCGCTCGTTGTTCTGTGAAAGCAGGTCGAGGTAGGCGCTTGCACTGCGGTCGATGAAGCACGGCTTGAACGAGCGCGTCGGCACGTACCCCTTGATCTGCTTGTCATATGTCAAGTTTCTTGACGCATGCTCGGTGATGTAGGTGTTGATGTCTTTCGAGGCTTGCTGGCGGCTGATACCGAAGCTCTGCATCAAGTGACCCGTGGTCAACCGGCCCTCCCACCAGGCCACGGTCTCGATCAAGCGATAGCGAAGTGCCAGGTCCCAGCGGACTTGCGAGATGGATTGTTTGCGTTTCATGGCGCCTCCGTGTGAGCGAATACTTTACCTGTACAAGTCCACACTATAGACCTGTCGTTAAAAGCGACATATCGTTTTTGTGGTGTTGATTGCAAATGGCCACATGAAGGGGTGGTGAGATATGGATATGTATGACTGGGTGGCAGTGGGTGCGCTGGTACTGATGGGCGGGATCTTGCTGACGCTGCTGGTGCAGTACCTGCGGTTGCAGGAGATCTGGCAGACCGTCGGAAAGTGCCGGGAGTCGATGCGCTGGGCACGGATCTGTGAAAGTGAAAACCGGGAGCTCAAGAGAAGCCTGCGCGTCCAGCAACGGCTCAATGCCCACCTCCTGCAGCGCATGCGAGCCCTGCAAGGTACTGCGCCCAGGCTGCCCAGCAAGCTGCGATGAACAGGCAAGCCGGGCGCCGGCTAGAAACGAACGCTCGTGAAGGCCCCGACTGACAGGGGTGATTGGCTAAAGTTTTGCGGCGTGGCGCCGATAGCGTGCCGAGAAACTATGACTGCTGGCAGCGGCTTGCCTGGACGGATTTCGAGGGGTGGTTGATGGAAAGCGAAATTGATATCAATGGGGACACTGAGCTTTTGCAGCTGCTCAGTGACGCGGATCCAGCTGATGTGTCCGCTTTAGTCGACTTCTTGACCGACTCGGGCAAGGGGCGGTTGTCGATGGCAAGTGAAGTGCGCGAAGCACTTGAGTCGGCGAAAAAGAAGAGCAAGTTTTCCAGAGGCGTACTGTTGCTGCTAATTCGTGAGCTTCAGCATTATGGCGGCAATAGCATCGTCAACCTTTTCCGTCGCAACGGTGTGCCCTATGCCGAGATCGTCGCCGACGTGCTTAGCCATGTGGGTGGGACGAGCAGTAAGGACGAGCCGGTGACGAGCCTGGAGCTCAAGGTGCTGGAGAAGTTGCTCTCTCAGGCCTGGGAGAAAATGTCGCCGCAAGAGCAGGCCGATTTCTCCAAGGGCTTCCAGAATGAGACAGGTGTGCTAGGCGTATCGTTCGCCGCGATTCAGGCAGCCATACGACGCGGTGGGCCTGCCGCCATACAGGCCGCGCTTCTGGCAAACAATGCGTTCGCCCGGTTGGCAATGGGCGGCGCTTTGGCTGCTGGTGCCAATATCATCGCGGGACGGGCAGCCGGGCTGGCATTTGGTCCTGTGGGTGTGGCACTGACGGGTATTGCGGGGGCTCACACCCTGGCGAGCCAGGCCTACCGGGTAACGGTGCCTTGCGTCGTGCAGATCGCCTACATCCGGCAGAAGAGCGCGCTGGTCACTTGTTCCGCCTGTAAGGCGGGCAGTACGCGTGGCACCCGATTCTGCGGCGAATGTGGTGCGGCGTTGGCGCAATGATCAATCCAATCTGAATCTGGAGCCCGTGATGGAAAACAACCTCCCAGTACCCAGCGCCGCCAATAGCGAGCAAGCGACCTGGTTGATCGGGCGATCTGCCGAGCAGCCCCTGATGAGTGTCCAGCTAGCGACGGAGCAACTCATTCCCGCTGGCGCCAAAAAGGTCGATGCTGCCAGCTTGGGCATCGACCGATTGGGTCCATTGCTGCAAACACTGCCCAATCTGATTGTCGCCAAAGACGTTGCTCAGTCTCGTTATATGCAGGTGGTCATCGATGGCCCTCTCGCCTCGGTCGCCAATGGCGACGGCTATCGCGCTTTCTCAATCCAGGGCGGAAGGATCCGCGAGCATGCGACCTTGTTCGAACCTGAACGGCTCAAGCAATTGGTCAGCTCTGCTGCGATGTTCCAGATCGCGTCTGCTGTCGTGGCGCAAAAGCATTTGGCCGATATCAGTGCCAAGCTCAGCGAGATCCAGGCGGGGGTGGAGGGCATTGCCAGGTTTCAGGTCGAGGAGCGCAAGTCCAAGGTCAAAGGAGCGCTGAACTACCTCGGGCAAGTCACGCCTCTGGTGCTGGCCGGCGAGTTGAACCCCGCGATCAGGCAGAAGCTGGAAGATATCGAAGTGGATCTAGGCGCGATCCATGATCACTTGGAGGGCGAGCTGGTGGCGCTGGCCAAGCGAGCTGTGGAGCACAAAGCGCCGGGTCTTTTCGAAACCACGGCGGGATTGACGGCAGCCTTGAAAAAGATGCAGAGCGAATCCGATGAGCGAGCAGAGGAGTGGAGGCTGTGTATGGGAACCCGGTTGGTGGCCTGCCGGCTGTTGGGCTCATTCCCTGGAGAAGCTGCCGTGGTTAAACAGCGTCAGGCGACGCTCGACAGGGTGGCGGCTGACTTCCTGGGGGCGCATGGGCACTTGTCCACCTTCAAGGGCGCTGTCGAGGACCGAGTCAACAAACTCTCCTCTTACCTGGACTCCCAGTCCACGATCCAGGCAAACCGCTTGTCCTTGAGGGAGTGGGAGGAGGAGACGCTGCCCGTGTTCATGGCGAGCGCAAAAAGCGATATCGGGAAGATGCAGCAATTGCTGGTCGAGCAGCGATCGCCCGTTATGTTGACGATAGAGATGCGAGGTAATGAGGTGGTTGGAGCTTATCAAGCCTCTGCCACGTGACAACTAAGTGGTAGTGGCAAATGGCTATTAACCATAGTAGTCTCGCCAGCACTTTGATGTCAAAGCGCTGTACTGTCTGAAAGCTTCACGGATGAACATGCATTGGATACGTCAGCGAGGTGCTTTGGTAGTCATGTCCTGGGCCGCCGAAGGTTCCGGCTTCAAGTGCCCGATATCAGCCCTGGATACCTTCGGCCTCACCAGCGGACCGCCCTCTGGTGCCTTCTGCGTTCAGCTCATCACCTGTTCATCATCCGCGCGCGGTTTCAGTCGGTAGAACGACTGTCTCCACGCGTCCCCATGTCTCACAGGCTAACTCCATGCACGATAACTCTCCTGGCCAGAATCCGGCGCCACCACGCGTGGCCGATCCCGCTATTAACGCCCCGACCTTCACGCTCAGGCCAACACGTTTCACGTTGAACGATGATCTGGTGCTGTCGGCCAGGACACGTCTGCAACTGGACGAGTGTTTGGCGCGCCTGCGCTTTCATCGCACGATCTACCAGGACTGGGGCTTCGCTGCCGTCGACCCGATGGGCATGACCGCCATCCTCAACTTCTATGGCCCGCCCGGTACCGGAAAAACCCTGTGCGCCGAGGCCCTGGCCGGTCAGCTCGGGTTGCCGTTCATGGCGCTGGGAATTGCTGAACTGGAAAGCAAGTTCATGGGCGACACCGCGCGCAATATCCAGGCAGCGTTCGCTCAGGCGACCGAGACCGGCGCGCTGTTGTTCTTCGATGAAGCCGATACCTTGCTCGGCAAGCGCCTGTCTTCGGTCACCCAGGGGGTCGACAACGAGGTCAATGCCATGCGCTCGACACTACTGATCGAGCTCGAGCGGTATGAAGGGATTGTGGTCTTCGCCACCAATTTTGCCGGCAACTACGATGAAGCGTTTCGCAGTCGCATCGGCTATCACATCGAGTTCAGTCTGCCCGACCTGGCTGCCCGCGAGCAGCTGTGGTCGCGCTTTCTGGTCGAGCAGATTCCCCTGGGCTCGCCGCGCGATCTGCTGTTGACCGAGGCGGCCATGCAATCGGAAGGGCTGTCGGGTCGAGAGATCCGCACCTGCATGCGCCTGGCGCTGCCCAAGGCCTTGCTGACGGCTGAGCAGCAAGGCAGCCCGGCCCAGTTGCAGATGGCCCATATCCAGCTGGCCATCGACGAAGTACAGACCGCCCAGCGGCAGGTCGCCACCCACACCACCCACGCCACCAAGGATGCCAAGCGGGCTAAGGCCCTGCTGGGTATCGACTGACGACATCACGAGGACTGAACAATGGGTTTTTTTTCGGATTGCTGGAGCGCCATCAAGAGCGTCGGTGCGGCGGCGGTAGAGGTGGTGCGCACCACGTACGATACCGTACGTGAGAAGGCCAGGGATGCACTGGACTGGATGGCGACCAAGGCCGAATCCTTTGTCGGCAAGGTCAAGGAGGTGTGGAACAAGGTCAAGCCCTTCATCGCCACGGTCGTAAGGCCGGCGCTGAAGATCGCCGCCGAATGGGCAACCGTCGCCTTGCCGACCTTCCCTTGGGTGGCCACGGCCATCCGGGCTTTCGACAAGGCCCTGGAGGCGTTGCTGAACTGGGAAAAGACCGCACTGGCCAAGCAGGTCAAGGCTGCCGTCGAGTGGGCCATCGCCAAGGCCAAAATCTTGCGCGACGTGGTCTTGAACGATGAAGAAATGGCGCAGGCGGCGACCCACGAGGAAGTGCTGCGCGAAGCCCGCGAGGACGTGCGCGGCGAAGCTGGCCGTGCCCTGGACCTGGCAACCCTGATCACCCAGTACGCCCAGCTGAGCACGCGTATCAAGCAGGTGCTGGAAAACAACAACATCAGCGATTTCGACCACTACCTGCGCCTGCGCGCCTCGCAAAAACTGCTCAAGGACACTGAGCAGCGACTGATTCACGCCCAGGACCTGGACGCGATCAATCGTGACGATCTGTTCCTGGTCGAGATCGCCTCAGAGCTGCTCAAGGCCAAACCTCAGGTCAGCGATGCCCAGGCGGTGCGCCTGGATGAAGTGATCGCCGCACGTTTCGGCAAAAAGCTGATTCCGTTCGTGTTCGAAGAGCTGATCATGGCCTGGGGTTGCAACCTGGAGCAGCAGGAGAAGGACTGGAAAACCCTCAGTGAGTCGGTGGCCAAGCTGCAGGTTCAGGAGCGCCAGCTGAAGATCAGCCAGAACCTCGGCGAACCTTCTGCCGAAGAGAAGGCCGCGCTGGCCGATATCCAGGCCCGTCTGCCGGCCCTCAAGGCGCAGATGGATCAACTGCGCAAGCGCAACCAGGAAATGCGCAACTATGTCTACGCCGCTGAGGGGTTCCTGCAGGTGCTCGAGAAAGCGCCCGAAGACTTCGCCGACGATGCGTACCTGCTGACCGACAGCCAGGAGGTCGGCATGATCATCATCGACTGTGCCCAGCATGGCAAACGCTGGGAAGAGCTGACCGAAGACGAACAGAGCCTGATCATCGATTTCGCCAACATCTTCGAAGAAGCCAGCCGTGAACGTGCCAGCCGCCTGGTCGAGGTGGCAGCGTGAATTTTCAGGAGATCCTCACCTTTCTGCTGCCATCAGCAGACCCGCTACAACTGTTGTTCGCCGGGCTGATCGGAATCCTTTCGCTGGTGACCGTGATTGCGTTGAAGCGCGGGGCACGGGAACAGACCTGGGAACGCAAGTGGAACGGCGGCGGCCAGGACGACCTGGACGTGGAGCACGGCTCAGTGAACGAGATCAGTGCCGCGGTGGCCAGCCCCGGCGAAAAAATGATCGAGTTCATGCCCGGGATCCTGTTGATCCTCGGCCTGCTGGGTACCTTCCTGGGCCTGGGCATCGCTTTGAACAAGGCCTCGACGATTCTGGTCGAAGCCAGTGCCGGGGGCGGCATGGACAATGCCATGACCAACCTCATGGGCATGATGGAAGGCCTGGGTACCAAGTTTAAGACCTCGACCTGGGGCATCCTCGCCTTCCTGCTGCTCAAAGCCTATGCCGCCAGCAACGGATACGAAGAGCGGCGCCTGCGCTGGTGTGTCGGGCAGATGAAGCAGGCCTTCGACAGCAGCCGCCTGCAACGCCAGGGCGAACGCCAGCAAGCGCAGGCGACGCTGCTCGAAACCTTGGGCCGGCTTGATCAGAACCTTGCCGCTCAGAACGAGAGTCAACGGCAGTTGCTGGAGCTGCAGGCACGCCTGTTCAAGCACTACGCCGCCACGACCCAGCAGGCGCTCGCGGACAACCGCTCCAGCATCGACGCCTTGCTGCTGCCCCTGAAAGCGTCGCTGGAGGAACAGCAAGCCGGCAACCAGACGTTGCAGGGGCTGCTGCAGGAGCAACAGACTGGCAATCAGAATCTGCAGAAACTGCAGAAGGATCAGTTGGCCGCAAACCAGATCAGGCAGGCCCTGGTAGAGGAAACCCAGGCCGGCAACCAGACCAGGCAAGCCCTGGTACAGGAAGCCCAGGCCGGCAACCAGGTCCGGCAGGACGTCCTGCAGGCCCAGCAAGCGAGCGGCAAGACACTGGCAAGTGCCCTCCCGGCGCTGCACACGTTGAACAGCACCGGCGAGAAGACGCTGACTGCACTGGGCGCCATCGATGCCCGACTGCAGGAGCACGGCGAGCAGAACCAGCAACAGCTTGAAGATGGTCGAGCCACGCGCCAGGCCATGGAACACTTGATCGACAGTAACAGCCGCAACCTTGCAGCCATTTCCGGCGCGGCTGAACAGATGGCCAGCGCCGCGGGCACCATCGGCGCCTCGGCAGGTGACCTGCAGCAAGCCATTGCTGACTTCAAGGAGGGTGTCGCCGGCGTGCTGGGTCATCTCAAGCAAGACCTGGGCGAGACCATTGGCCTGATGGGCAGCAGCTTCACCGACAACATGACGCAGATGTCCGCCAGCCTGTCCGAAGCCACGCTGGGCATTTCCTCGGCGGTCAACAGCCTGTCGAACAACGTAGGCCAGACCATGGAGGGCATGAAGAAGTCCAACGAGGAATCGCTGAACCTGCAACGTAATGCCCATGCCAGCTTCCAGGGTTCCAGTGAAACCCTGCAAGTCAACGTCGAAGGCATGACCCACCTGGTGGGCGACCTGCGTGAAAAAATCCTCTCGGGCCTCAAGGCCGTTTCCGAAAGCGGCCGGCGCATGGTCGCCCTCGACAGTCGCTACGAAGGGGTCACTCAACAGGCCGAGCTGGCCGCCAGCGAAATCAAGGGGCTGGTCGCACAGCTGATGACGATGCAACACAGCAGCCCGCTGCAACCGGCTGTGGATGCACTGGCCGCGCGGGTCGACATGATCGGTCGCAGTCTGCAAGAGATCGATCAGAACCTGGAAGTGCTGAGCAACGTTGTCCAGCACAACCAGCAGCGCCACACCGGCGGTGAGATTAGCCAGTCACTTCGCGAGATCATTGCCCAGCTCCATGTCCTCGACCGTGCGCAGCCGACTGCGGTGCAGATCGAAACGGCCTTGTGAGGTGACGGGCGATGAAAGACAAACCGAATGAATGGGTGTCAATTGCCGACCTGATGGCCGGAGTCATGGCAGTGGTCATGTTGCTGTTGGTGATGGCGGTGCTACAGAAGAGTTACTCGGACCTCAAGTACCAACAGGAACAGGCCCAGAGCAGTGCCAGCCAGCGGCAGAAGGTCGAGCACTTGCTCGGGGCCTTGCAGGACTCGCTCAAAGGCACCGCCGGTGCCGGCCTGGTGGCACTGGACCTGGAGGCGCAGAAGCTGACGTTGCGCGACGGTGTATTCGGTCGCGGCAGTGCCTGCATCACTGAACAGTCCCGCGAAGCCTTCCAAAGCATCGAAGCGGCGGTCACGCAGTTTCTGGCGCAGTTCCGTGGTGCTCAGGTCTACATAGAAGGCCATACCGACAACCTACCGGTGCTGCGTCCAGTGACCAACTTCGAAGCCAATTGTACGGTCTACGACGACAACTTCACTCTCTCCGCCGCTCGTGCTCGTGAAGCGCGCAAGCTGATCGTTGGTAATCTCGATCCTGCTACGGCGAGACGTGTGGTGGTGGCCGGTTATGGTGACTCACAGCCCATACCCGGTATCGCGCCGGAGGACGCCCAGCAGCGCCGCATCGAAGTCCGCTGGATCACACCAGATGAGCCAAAGTCCGAACTCAGCTTAGTAAAATAAAGGACAAACCGGGGCGGCGGCGAAAATCTCCCGCCCAGGTCTGCTGTTAGGATAAGTGCAGCACTGAGGCGACATTGTCAGGCATTTCTCTAGCCTACCGAACATCCAGCGGGCTAGCAGCAGGGCAATCAGTAGCAGAGTGCGAAGTATGACCCCCCCTATAAGCCCGGCGGCAGCACAGGCTGCTAGAATGCCGACAAGGCAAATAGCAAAAAAAAGAAAGGTGAATGATGCTTATGACACCTCTCCTGAAGCGGCAGCAACTGATGTCGATGGGCCACACCGACCAAGGTCTGGTGCAGGCCATCGGATGAATGGAGAATGATAAAGAAGGTTTCTATAGATAGCTCTGTTCGACCAATGACACGCAGCCTTTATGACCCACCACCACATGATCCAATATTCGGGTGCCGACCATGTCTAAAGCGTTTTTGAGGACGGTGGTAAGCGTGCGATCCGCTTGGCTGGGCTCCGGGTCTCCGGAGGGATCATTGTGAATCATAATGAGGGCCGCGGCGTTGTGTTCCAAGGCGATCTTGACCACTTCTTGCGGGTACACGCTAGCCCCATCCAGGGTGCCTCTGAACAGCTCTCTAAAGCCTATAATCCGGTGTTTGGAATCGAGCAGCAGCAGAGCGAAGACCTCATACTCATGGTACTGCAACAGTGTTTGCAGGTGGCTGAAGACCTGCTTCGGCTCAGTCAGGGCCCGGCCTTTAGATAGGCGACTCATGGCCAGTTGTTGCGCCATCTGCAGGATGTCGGCTTCGGTGACGGGTGATTCCATGACGTAGGTGCCGCTCGCTTCACCGGCTTTGAGCTTGTGATATTTCATGACGGTACTCCTGGACGAGGCATGCTGGGGAGGTTGAAAAAAGCGTTATTGGACTGAAGGCCTCGTGCTGTGCCCGATAGACTGAGTCTCCAACTTCTGAGCCAGTGAGGGCTTTGAAGACGCTGTCAGCTGGGGGGCTGCGTTGCTGGGTGGGTCTTCAGTAGAGGGAAAGAACTCTTCGACAATGGCGCCGGTGTCCTCCTCGCTGTCTTCAAAGGCTCCATTGTTAAAACCCTGTCGGGCCGCGTGGTCCAAGGCGCTTTGGTCAAAGCCCGAGGCTTGTCGGGCTTCCCCCAGTTGCTTGGCGGCGAGCAAGGCGTCTTCTAGGGGCAGTCCACTGCGCACTGTGATATCGACGTAGAAGATCGGCGTGCCATGGCTCTGCCGCGTGGATTTACCGCGCAGACGCAGCTCCAGGGGCAGACAGGCCAGGCGATTGCCAGAGATGGCTTGCAGGTAATGCAGACGCGCTGCTAGGGTGCGAATGCTGTTGAATCCGGTGGTGCGGAACACAAAACTGCCCAGTGGGTCGTCATCGCCAATCACCACGTTCAGCCGACCGTAAGGCTTGCAGGCATTGCCTTGGGCCAGTGAGCAGCCATCAGGTGAAGGGCAGGGCAGCGACTGGATGCCGTCCTTGGTCAAGCGCTTACACGTTTCACCGTTGCCGACGCACAACGGCCTGCCGGTGGTACGGTCGAACAGGCTGTAGTCCGCGCGAAAGTTGAGGTCCGGTTCGTTGAACAGCAATCGGATGGGAATGCTGCGTAGCTTGCCATCCTGGCCATTGCGCAGTTCCTCATTGAGTGGATGCATTAACCAGCCGTCACGGCTCTGGACTTGCGAGGTGATGGTGAACTGATCATCTTTCTCAGGCAGACGCTTGCCGTTTTTCTCGACGACCTTACCGATGGAAATGCGCCCGAGTACCGGCGGAGTGATGGCTAAACCTTTGAGCATGGTGGTGCTCCTTGATCTGAAAATAAAAAAGCCACCGGGACGTGAACGGTCCGGTGGCTAGGGTGAGCAGACGGTTTCAGCCGATCAGGAAGCGACGGCTGCCTGCGTTGGTCTTGGGATAGCGGGCCTGCAGGTACGGCTTGTCTTTGAGCATCTGTTCGACATCCAGACCAATACTGTCCTTGGACTGCTTCCAGCTGATGTAGCCCTCGGCAAACTCTGCACGGGTGGCTTCCCCCAAGGCCTGCTGCAGAACTTGCTTAAGCTGTGCCTCACGTGTTTCTTGCTGAGCAATGTTCTGACGAACAGATTTGAGTTCAAGAAAGGTGCTGGACAGTTCCGTGTGCTGGCTGAAGTCCAGGGTCTGTCCGTTATCCTCGGGATAGAGGCAGCGCAAAGCCGCTTCCGCAGACGCTGTGCCATCGGCCGGTGGCGGGGTGTCACTGACGACGTAGTCCCAGAACAGCCGTTCTAGGTCAATCAGCCGCGTAATCAGCTCCTCGTCGCGTGTGATGCGATGGATTTCCAGATGCTGGCCACCGAGCAGCACCGCCACATCAGCGGCATGTTTGCCAGTAACTGCAAGCTGGTGCATGACTTGCAGTTGCACATATTCGGGCACGCCCTCTTTCCAGAGGCGTGCCCCGTTTATGCCGGCAGTCTTGCACTCTAGGATCTGCACATCGTCGGTACCGATCACCTCGCGGTCGATATTGGCGAGCATCCAGGGCAGCGCCGGATCGGGATGCTGCAGCACCGCGTTGATCCGTCGGACCTTGTGCAGGCTGCGCTTGCTGTAATGCCAGGCCACGATAGGCTCCAGCACATTGCCCCAGTACAGCGGGCTTTCCTCATCGTGAGGATCGACCTTGGGCATGCTGGCATCGCGACCGGTCTTCTCCAGCCATAGCTCCAGCTGCGATTTGTAGGGATTCAGACCCACCGCAGCGGCAGCATCCGAACTGCCGATGCCTTGCTTGCGGATCTGCAACCAGTCCTCGCGGGGCAGCTCCTTGGTGCTGACCAGGCGCAGGGCGGGGCGTTTCTGGCAGGTGCTGCTATTCAATGACGTTGCTTTCATCGTTTTTACCTGCTGGTATAAAAACGCCCGACCAGCACATGGCTGACCGGGCGCAAGGGGTGAGGTAAGTAAGGGTTAGGCGGCGAGTTGCAGAGCGGCATCCAGGGCGCGTTGTTTGATCTGTGCTCCCTGACCGAACCATGCCGAGTCCAGGCGGTACTCGTTACTGCGGGCACGGCGCTCGTGGTCGACGTACTCGGTCACGGCATTGAGCAGGCCCCAAGCAGTGCCGCGTGCTGAGTCCAGTTGGCTGCCGCGACCGCGGCCCTCGTACAGTTCCTGGACCTTGCGTAGGGCGCGCTCGTTGGGCAGTTGCTCCGGCAGAGCGCCGGTCGGGCTGGTTTCACACATCACGTTCATGAAGTAACCCAATGCCTCATGCCACTGCACCTTGCGCTCGGACAGTGCGCGCATGCGGTACATAAACTCGTCCCATTGCGAGACGGCGATGCCCAGTTGCCTCTTCACTGTCTTTGGGTCAAAGCGAGTGTTGTGCGGTACTTTGATGGCGCGACTGCTGCCATCCAGGGCGATGGTCAGGGTGTTGTTGCACACCACGCGGACGGTGGTTGGCGTTGCTGTGGTGGCCAAGGTGCCATCACAGGAGGTGGCCAGCAGGAGGTAGCCGTTGACCTGGTCGTTGTCCTTCAGCTCTGTACCTTGCCCGGTACGCGCCAGTGCCCAGAACTTGCGCCCGCCCTTGAGCACGCCGGCCGTTTCCAACTCGTAGCCGGAGACTTCGGTGAGATCGCGGTAGAACTCCAGAACCTCTCGCGGTTGCACCGTGTGATAGCGCTGCGAGACCACCGACAGAGGAGCCTTGCTGTCGGAACGGTAGAGCACCTTCTGCTTAGGGAAGGAGTGTATGGCACCCAGGTGGCCGACCGCGTCCGACTTGAAGTGGACTGGGCTTTCCAGAATCTGCCAGTCCATGCCGGCTTCACGCTGCCAGACCTCAATAGGTTGTTTGCGGGGCAGGTGGTTACCCAGGCCATGCCAAGGGGTAGCGCCAACGTAAGCCATTTGTTCAACGAGATGAGCCATGAGAATTATTCCTTACGAAGAAGTGGGAAATAGCGTCGTTTCATCAACAAGCGACGCCTGTTCACAACGGCTTAACGGTTGACGCTGAAGCTGTAGCCACACACCAGGCATTGATAATTAGCCAGGATCTTGTCATCGAGCTGCTCACCCAGCGTGGCCCCGGCAATGCCGCCCGCGACCCCGCCAAACAGGCCACCCAAAATCGCCCCGGCGATGCTGCCGATAGCAATGCCCACCGGCCCACCGACAACTCCCAGTAGCGCGCCGGCTTCGGCGCCCGATAGGGCACCGGCAGCACCACTGGCGGCACCGCCTGCAGCACCGATTAATCCGCCTGTTTGTTTACCGATATTTTTCGTGATGATTCGTCCCGAATTGCAGCTTGGGCAAGGGGTATACATATCCAGATCCTCTCAAGTGATGAGCGTGCTTAGCCAAGAGCTGGCACGCCAAATTCCCGACGGCATTTGATACTGTGGGGCGTTCACAGAGGTGATATAGATCTGAGATTTTTTTGATTCAGCTCGTATCGGATCGTCTATGTACGGCAGAGCCGTTTATAACTGCCCTTTAAAGTCCTCGTGGTGACATTAATACGGCAGTGTCGTAAGTTTTTACGTGTTGGTGGTATGAGGTGTCTACATGACTTAATTTTGCAGGCGGCACACGCCTGTCGGCTCATACGGCTTTTGCTTTTAATGAAAATGGAATCTTTTTGGGTTTTATTGTTTGAGTTTTCTTGCTGTTATCCTGGGGGTGGGTTTCTAATGAGGTCTATTCCTTGGGTTTTTTGCATGTGCGGCATCGCTACTGTTACGGTTTAAGTAGTATGCGTCTAATAAGTATCGATGCAGTAACCAGTAATTAATGTGGTTGCTATGGATTCTACCGTAATAGATATCGTTCACCAATAGAGCGCTATCATGTTATTTGTTTGCAATACAGATCTGCCATAAATTGCAGGAACAATGTGCAGTGTTGACTGCAAGTCAACGTGTTGATAGTCCAGGCGTATAAGTCGAAACAAGGTGCTTGAGTGCACCTGGTCCCGTGTGCCTGCCGGTGAGTCCTCCATATACGGCCGACAGGAAATTAACTATGTTTCATCATCAACCGAAGCGTCACCCAATCAATACTAAACTCAAACTACACTACGGCAACGAGTATCGTGGTTTCGCTGTGCAGCAGCAGCTGACACACGGTCCTTTGATTGAAAACTACCTGGAGCGTGGACTTGAAACTTTGCAAAGCTGTCTCTCGGTACAGGCCCGTACCTTGGTCTGTAGGGTAGACTTGCGTTACCCCGTCGGCCTGATGCCGTCAGATGCGCTCGTCAGCAATGAGGTGATGAGTCGCTTCTTCTACCATCTAAGTAAAGAGCTGACCTGGGCGAGTACAAAGTACACGACTGATATCCGCTACATCTGGTGTCGAGAGCGTAACAGCAGTCAAGCACCGCATTACCACGTCATGTTGCTGCTCAACTACGACGCCATCGGGGGCCTAGGTAACTACGGGCCTAGCGACGACGGTACTTATAGTAGGAACAACTTGTTTCATCGCGTCGTGCGTGCTTGGGCCTGGGCAATTGGTTGTTCTGAATACGAGATGTCAGGGCTAGTACATGCCTGCCAAGACAAACTAAGTGGGCGGGTTTACCAGTGCTTGGATCGACGCTTTCCTGACTCGCTCAGGCCGGTTGTCTACGCTATGAGCTACTTGTGCAAGACGTACAGCAAGGCGCAAGAGTTAGGGCAAGGCTTTGCTGTGTTCACTACCAGCCGAATCTGAGTGCTGCGGCATACCTGTTCAATTTACCTATTGTATGGTCCGGCATTGCCGCACTATAACTCACTAGATAGGAGTCTTTCGTATGAGCTACAGCGATTATTGGCGTCGTAAATTTCTTGCCGAACATCCTGAGTATGAACAACAGTGCCAGGAGCTTCGGTATGAACCGGAGAGTTCATCTCCATCTGTCCGGGCTGCTCCTCTCCCATGGCATGCGAGGGTAAATACAGCGCCGGAGTCAAATTACACATTACCTTTAGCTGGAGCTGCTTCGTCTAATTTCGAAGTCTCGGAGATCTTCCCGCATAAACGGCCAAAGATGTGTCACGGAGTCACGCCAGACTCAAGCATCATCAGGCTTGCATGTTGCTTGCGCCAACGCTTGAGGCTAACCCAGCAAGAGCTCGCTGCGCATTTGGGGGTCAGCGCTCGCACGCTGCAGGACTGGGAGCAGGGGCGACGTCATCCCACTGGGCCTGGAAAAGCCTTACTGCAGTTGTGGATCGACCGGCAATCAGTGGCCCCCTGAGTCGTTCTGACTGAGAGTCAACGTTTTTCCTGGCTATGGGGCGACTGGGTTCCGAAGGACGGAAGGGATCTGAACGGCAAGCAAGACTGCTATTCCTGCTACTAATAGCAGGAATAGCAGCTGCAGTGGTCCCGGCTAAATCCGGTGGGGTGGGGACAAGCTACTAGGATGACAATTTCTAGATCGCAGTGTTTCTAAAATGTCAATACATCTGCTTAGCTTTGGAAAACCCATTTAGCATCCCTGACGACTCCTAGTGGCACGGGCTGTAGAGTCCTTCCCTATTGAGTTCGCAACTGAAGAGGGCGTGGTGATGGGCAACGAAAGTAGTGGTAAATCAACATTAAGAATTTTACGCATTCGGCAGTTGCGAGAGTGCATTGGGCTGAGTAGATCGACAATTTATGACCGACTAAATCCAATGTCGCCTAGATACGATAGTACATTCCCAAAGCCAATTAAGTTGGGGAGGTTTGCGGTGGGTTGGGTTGAGGAAGATATATATCGGTGGATTGGATCTAGGTCTCAAAGAGGCCAGGAAGATTTTGTCGTGATCTCTGAAGGTGTTTGATTTATGAGTTTCTCTAGCTTTGGGTCTTGGGGGGGCTCTGCTTTGGAGGGGGGCTTTCCAAGGTATATGTCTTTACCGGTGATAGTGAGTGCGGTGGATGAGGCGGAAGGGCATATAAAGGCCCCGAGGGCACTCGTTTTTTCATCTGCTCTGACGGCGATCGCTACAGCTTCTCAAGGTTTGATTGATGTTTGTAAGCCGAATGGACAAATAGTTCCAGCATCGCTGATGCTGCTGACGATTGCGAACTCTGGAGAGAGGAAGTCTACGGCGGAGAATATATTTCTTAGAGGAGTTCGCAATTTTCAGGATGAAAAGGATTTGATTTATCTTAAGAAGCTTTCTGAATGGAATGCGAAATGGTCAGTCTGGGAGGCTCGCCGGAAGGCCATGTTGAAGGAAATACTTCGTTCAGGTGATGAAGAGGAAGGTGACGAATATCAGATATTTATGGCGCATATGGGTAATGAGCCGGTCAAGCCTAGACGTTTTAAGTTAATCTACGAAGATGCTACCTCAGAGGCTTTGTTTTTGGGGTTATATCAGAACATTCCTGCAGCAGGGCTAATTTCTAGTGAGGGTGGGGGAGTGTTGAGTGGCAAGGCATTTAATGATTTGTCGAAGCAGAATGCCTTGTGGAGTGGGGATGCAATAACTGTTGATCGAGTATCGTCTGAAAGCTACGAGCTAAGAGCTCGTCTGACGGTATCGATAATGGTTCAAGAAAAAACTTTCTTGAGTTATATGGAAAAGAATGGAGAGATATCACGGGGATCTGGTTTGTGGGCTAGGTTTTTGGTTTGCAATCCAAGATCGACCCAGGGAACTAGATTGATTGGTGGAGGGGTGGTCACTTGGAATTGTTGCGAGAAATTCTCTGAGCGCATTGGGGAGATACTTAAAGAAAGTGTTGGATTCTTGATGGATCCGGCTAGGTCCAGGTTAGTGATTAGGTTTTCTCAGGCGGCGGCTCAAAAATGGATAGAAATTTTCAATGCGATTGAGTCGGGTATTGGGCCGGGAGGAAGGTTTTTTGGTATGGGTGATCATGCGTCAAAGTTGGCAGACAATATTGCAAGGGTGGCTGCCCTGTTTCATTTCTTTGAGAGAGGGAGTGGTGATATAGCTCTGGAGACCTTGGATGCTGCTGCTGATGTGTGCTTTTGGTACTCTGGCGAGTTTCTGCGTCTGTTTACATCGCTGCCTCAGGAAGAGATCGACGCACAAGAGTTGGATGACTGGCTACAAGTAAGGCGTGAGGCAGGTGATAGATTTGTAGCAAAGAATATCATACTGCAAAAGGGGCCTGGGAAGTTACGAAAAGTAAAGCGGTTAGATTCGGCCATTGAGGTACTCTCGACGCAGGGTAAGGTTTTGCTGTCAAAGCTTGGAAATGTTACATGTCTCGATATTTTTCCTGAGTATTCGATGAGTAACTTTTCTCCTAGGACTATTATCTCTCCTTACAAGTCTTCAATTTAGGGGTGTATGGGTCCTTCGTGATGTTGTGTCGAGATCAGGATAGATGTCGAGGTATAAGTTTGTTTTGAGGTCTCGATTATGATGATTAGCCTGAAAGGCTCGGTTTCTTGCAGGTGTGTTGTAAGTTTTGCCGTTTCGTGTAAGTCGAGAGCGCCACCCGTTAGGATGGCGTTTCATTATAGGTGAATTTCGTTCACTGGAGTTTCTGGATGACGTCATCCAGCGATCGGACCTCTGCTAGCTGCTCTGCGCAGGTTTGCAGTTGATCCATGTCGTTTGTAGCCTCCAGCTTTTCAATTGCTGATTTCGGCAATTCCCCAAAGCGCTGTTTAAGTTGCAGAGCTAATGTTGCTCGCACGCCTTCAATACGCCCCAGGGTGCGTGCGGCATCTAGATCCATCTGGCGTGACTCTTCCGTATCCTGCTTGGGAAACGAATGGCGCAGCGAGTATCCTAATTGTTCTCGATCCGCTTGTCGCTGACTGCCTCGGGTGACAGTGCGAGTAATATCAAACAGGACATTGCGAACCTGGAATTTTAAGTCTTCGAGGTTGGTGATGTCTAACATTTGGTATTCTTTGTTGGCTTTGAAAATGCGTGTTGCCATTTCGTCGGCAGCTACGGTTTTATCCAATTTTTTAAATTTAGGGTCGTTATATATCATGCCTCGGATCATGGATTCAAGAAGCAGTGATTTCATGCTATTAGAGGGCTGCTGATTCTTGCCCTGTCCCCCGGCGCTTGCTCGATTGCTGTAGTGCTTGCTTTCCAGATTTTTGAGTGCTTCGAGCATCGCCAAGTGGCGATTGGATAGCATCAGGGCATTGATCATCTTCTGCAGGATATGATCAGTTGCAGCGGCTTCTAGGGAACTTATTGGGATGAAATGATTTTTATAAATATATTTCACATAGACTGCTTGGCGTAAAGCTATCTCGGAATGCTTGGATAATTGCTCGTCAATCGCATGTTTACCTTGTCGGATAGTCAGCTCGATTTGTTGATCTTGCGAAGGTTGGATCTCTAGGCTTTCCATCCTTTCATACAACCACTGCGCGTGTTGTTGGTGTGCAGGCAAAGCGATCTTCTGCAGATCACGTACCTGCTTTTCGACGTTTTCAGCTTGGGCGAGTAATATCGTCGCTGTACGCATATCTGGCTTTGGTCCACGCTCATTCCGGAAAGACAAGCTTATACTCCTCATTGTTCGAATGGGGCCTCAGTGTAGTGGGGCCAGCATGAGAGGTGAGATCGAACGTCTGTTGCTAAAGTCGTCTCTTGCAGGTTCTGTGGACTATACGGGTGCAACAATATCTTATAAAGATGCGGTGACGAGAGTCTCTGAGACCATTTGGTCCAAATGTAGTCCAAGCTTGTGCCAAGCGTCAGCCATCTCTTTTGTATAGCTATGACGCTGATAGGTGCGTTTAACCTTGTTTTCTTCAGTGTGATTCAGGCACCGTTCTGCTACTTCAGGAAGTACTCCCAAGGCAGTCATGATAGTGGCGCCGGTGCGCCTCAGATCATGCGGGGTCCATTTCCCTCCGCTCAACAAGAGGGCTTGTGCTTTGGCGCTACGATTACTCATCACTCCCTGATCAGGCTGGCGCTGCCTGTCGCCAAGTTGCTTGGTTACGGTCTTGGAACAGACCGGGCCGCTGTCTTCCGTGTTGGGGTAGCACCAAGCGGAGTGACTGTTAAGTACTCTGATTTTTTTGAACTGCCGGATGGCAAATGAAGAGAGCGTGATGCTGTGGGCTTTTCCGTTTTTGCTGTTCTCTGCCGGTATGAGCCAAATGCCTCTGGCGAGATCAAGGTGCTCCCAGCGTGCATTGAGCAGTTCTCCAATGCGGCAGCAGGTGGAGAGGGCAACCCAGATTGCAGCTTCGGTGGACGGGAGTAGGCCGGCTTCAGGAGTGAGCAGGGCTAGGGCGCGGATCTCATCATCGCTCAGCACTCGGTCGCGTTCGACTTCCTTGCCGCCAATCTTGGCCTTACGGATGCTGGCAGTCGGATCGTGCTCAATCAGGTCTCGATCTACTGCGAACCGAAACATTTGTCGCATCAGGCTAAGGATCAGCTTGGCCATACGGTTGACGCCGCGAGCGAGAAGGGCATCGGTCACTTCGGTGATGTGCCCTTTTTTTACGTCTGCTACGGCTATTTTGCCTAACAATGGCAAAACGTCCTTTTCAAACATGCGGCGAACCTCTGCTCCACCATCCTTGCGGTTGATTAGGTCGACGGTGGCCCAGTGTTCGAATAGCTCGGAGACGCTTTTTCTTGCGGCCTGTCGGGCTTGCTCCGCTTCTGCGGCTGCTTTTTCTGCTGCTAGGCGAGCGAGCTCGGCGTCCCGGGTGGCCACGCGCGCGGCCTCTTCAGCTTCAAAATGCTCCCGGATATCCCGAACTCCTGCCTTGTGCAGGCCAGCAAGTTCCTTCGCACGTTGGCCAGCTTCGGCCAGGGTCATGGTTCCCTCAAGCCCCTCACGGCTGTAGGTGCCGATGGGATAGGTGATACGTTCACCGATGCTGTTCGCGTAACGGAAATAAAAGAGGCGTTCTCCGCTGGTGGTGATGCGAGCGACCAGGCTGCCATGCCCCCAGATGGCAACTTCACTGAGCCACTTGTCACTGGCCCCGGGTTTGGCGGTCATTTGTCGGTCTGTAATCTTGGCCATTTGGTTAGTTTTTCCGTTGCCAATTGGTTGCCAATTGAGATTCTCTGGTTGCCAATTCGTTGCCAATTGAGATCGGCTTTCCTCGAACAGCTGTGGGCTATTTTGGACAGTAGAATGGATAAAATCCAGTAAAACAGGGGTTTGAGCATTATGCTTCGGATGAGGTTGAATCAGATAGGATGGGTATTTACCTTTATGGGGTGCAAGGGGTCGAGTGTTCGAATCACTCCGTCCCGACCATATATTTCAGTGACTTAGGCCATTTCCGAAAGGGATGGCCTTTTTCATGTGCGTGACTTTTGCGTGACTTCTCAGGTTTTTACGCCTGCCTCCTCTTCAAAATGGTCAGTACCGGCCCACGCGAGTCCGTCGCTGAAACTTTGTTTGCCGCCTCTATCAACTGCCCCAGCTCCGCGCCAGAATAGTGACTGATCACGCTTCCGTTCTTGTGACCAAGTAGCGACTTCCGATCTTCCTCTGTTACACCAGCTGCTTTCAGGCGTCTGCCGAAAGTGTGCTTCAAGTCGTGGACCCTGATCGAAGCGAACCCAGGGTGTGCCGGCCGCAAGATCAACTATAGAGCAGGCATCAACGTCCTTCGCTAAAGGAATCAACCAGCTTGTTGAGAATGCCTTCTTGGTACTGGCGGTTGTAACAACCAGGTTGATTCGGCGGGGTGTCATCGCACGCGATATTGTGTGCGCGGGTAGGGCTCCCATAAGTGCTATTGGAGAAATGAGAGCAACCGCTTAGCAAACAGATCCCAAACCCAAGTACCAACAATCCTTTTTTCATATCCTGCCTCGCACATAAGTCAATGCAGATTTGACGATTTAGCAGCCTAAAAGACACATTCATGCCCGCCAAGTGCGGGCTTCTTTTTGCTTGGAGAACCATGGCCAGACTCACCGAATCCCAGGCCGGAGGCGCGAATGTGCTCCGGTTTCTGGATCTGATCGCCTTTTCAGAAGGCACCTCTACCGTCAAAGGCAGTGATGATGGCTACAACGTGCTGTACGGCGGTGGGCTGTTTCAAGGCTATGCCGATCACCCGCGCCGCAAGCTGACTTTTCCCATAAACGGCAAGCCGGTCACCAACCTCAAGCGCGCCACCTCCCTCCTGCTGTTGCTGGCCACAGCCTCACTCACCGCGTGCCTCCCTTGGAAACGCGAACGCGCCGCCTACGCGGACCTTTGCGAATCCGAGTTCCAGTTCAAAGTGCCAGGCCCGCAGGGCGAAACCACGCTCTACCTGGAAACCTACCTCTACGACCACGCGGCACAGTGGGGTGAAAAGCGTTACGAGCAAGGCCTGCACGTGCAGTACCCAGGCGAGGAATACCCGCGGCCAGAATTTTTCGTGCAGATGATCGCCTACAACAAGGACCGCCAGCGCCCGTCCACCGACTCAAAACATGGTGAACCGCCGATTCCGGTGCTGTACGACAGCCGCCAGGCCTACATCATTTTCGAAGACGGCTCGCGCCTGAATGCGCGGCCCGAGGTGTACGTGGGCCTCAACGATGTCTACGACTATCCCTCAGTGAATGAGCGGGCTGCCAGGCCGTGCCCGTACGACATCAACAGCGATGAAGTGCACCGGATGATTCCCAAGCTCACCAACAACAAGCGCTACGGCTCGGCGTATGTAATCTTCCAGACGGACAAGCTGAACGCTGACTCCAAGTGGACCATTCACCTGGGCAGCTTGCAGGTGCAGGGGCGCACAGTGGCGATTCCGCCACTGCAGTTGTGTTATCACCCGGTGAAGAAATGGATCGGCATCGAGCCGCTGATGAAGCCGTGAAGCTGCAGCAAGGTTGGTTTGGTGGTGTTTGGCGGGGGTGGGAGCGAAAGGGAATTTCTGTCAGAAATGCTGATTTTTTCTTGAGTCTGGGATTGCTGAACGGCGTTGAAGAGCTGGCGACCGCTTTGCGGTCCGGTCGCCACGCAAGGTCGGATAGGCACGCCACCTGAACGATGTGATTTGGCCGCGATCGAACCTCCAGGGCCTGGTCTGGCTTCATCGCTCGCAAGCAAGCGCATGCTGCACAGGCCACGAGCTCTCCAGCCGCAGCTCGTAAGTGTTGGCCGAATGGATAGGTGTTGTGTCAGTTCTGCCACCCTGATTTCCCTTCGATTTCCATATACTTTCACTGTTGTTATCAAGATATTTCAGCCAAATTGGCGCCAGGCGTTAAGGTGTTCCGTGACTGCAAATCCGACCGATGTGAAGCTTGGCGAGTTACTGCTGGCAGATGTTCTCAACGCTCCGGGCGTTTGGGTAGAGCCGCCTAATGTCCGCAGGGGAGGTGAGAGCGGTGTGTTGCGGGTAGAGCTGGGTGGGCTGACGTTCTATAAAAAGCAGCAGGTCGGGCATGTCTATCGAAGCCTGCGTCACCCTTTCGGCCACCCAACCGTTGCACGCGAGGCAAAGGCTGTGCGTGCTGCTACAGCGCTGGGGGTTGGTACGCCCGAGCTTGTGTACAGCCATATTCATAAACACCAGGGAGAGTGGCAGGCCGTGATGGTCACGGCGGCGCTGGAGGGCTACGTGTCGCTCGAAGACTTCCGTGCCCGGCAGCTGGAAAAAACGCTAGGGCATCATCGCTATCTCGAAATTCTTGAAGCCTATGGCCGAGCACTTGGCAAGCTGAATCTTGGAAAGTGGCAGCACGGTTGCCTGTATCTGAAACATGTCTTCGTCGATTTCAGGGCGCCAGGCGTGGCTGTCGCCTTGCTAGACCTGGAAAAGGCCAGAAAGCGCTTCAGCGCCAAACAGGCCGCCCGCCATGACTTGCGGCAGGTCAAGCGTCGGTCAGGCTGGGATGGCGAAGAGTGGGGGGCGTTCTGTCGGGGCTACAGGCATTCGTTCGGCACAAAAGCCGATGTATTGCTTTGACAGCCCGTTGTGCTCCATGACCTGCCCACCCATCCAGCATGGATGGAAAGCCAGTAGCGACTTCCCTGGTTGCATAGTACGGTCCGCCTTCAACAACCCCCCCCGGTGCGTTGTCGCCAATCCCACGGACCGGGACTCTCATGACCTGGGAGGTCGAATGGAAGTCGCTCGAAAGATCAGCCAACAAGCATTGGATAACGCTCTGGTAGCTTTCGCCCGCTACAAAATCGGAGAAATCAAAATCTTCGACCTGGAACAGGCGATGAGCTTCGAAGCGGGCGAAGCCCTATCCGAAAGCGGTCTGGTCCAGTTCACAATCGCCAAGATGGCGTCTGGCCGGTATCGCATCAGCGATGAAGGGGAGAACGCCATCACACAGGCTGGTCGGGATCGCCTCGAGGCCATCCGCGGCAGATCGTGATCTATTCAGCGTCGAGACGGCCGCAGTGGTGTACTGCGGCCGTTCGCCTGGCGCACCGCTCACTCCTGCACAAGGCTGGTTTGAGCCGGTGCCTGGGGCATTTGTGGGCTTATGCTTGGCACAACCATATTGCCGAGTTTGAATTGCTGGTAACTGGTGTAGGGCAGCATAACGGTGTCCACAATGCCCGACATCGCCATATCGACCAGAATCTGGTACGGATCTGAATGGGCTCCAGTTCTTTCAGGGCCAGTCAAATTGCAAAATTGGTAGGCTACACCGCTATACATCCGTGGAATGGCTGGGCAATAGGAGTTCCACTCAGCCAGATCGCCCACTGCCTTTGACTCATTCGATACCGTACGCACGGTTCCACATCCGCTTATCGCTGCTGCGATGATGATCCCGATCCATGGCCTCATGATGCTGTCTCCTCTGCAATGGCCAGCCATTGTGCATCAGCTCTATTCGTCGCTTGCACGTACAAGGTTAGTGATCATACCTCGTTCGTTTCTGACGCTTCTGGATGACCTCAGGGCACGCCATGCCAGCAAGGCCCGCGACTTCTTTTTCTTGCAGGCAAAAGAAAGCCCGCTGCTAGTCGGGCTAGAGGTGTTTCACATGGGGATGGCTTGATTGTCCCTCTGCAGGCGTGAAAATGAGGTGAAAATAACGTGCTCACCCTGTGATTTGTGCCGTTCAGGATGAACGAGTCGTCACCGAAGTGAGTCTTCAGGAAGCAAGTCTGTATTGGCTGCAACGATACGGACATGGACCTACTGACGAGCTGAGTGTGTGTATGCGGGACAAGAAGGCGCGCGGAGCCAAGATCAAAGACAGGGCAACGGTCCTCTGCCTGCGCAGTGGCAGGATCTTGCTGGTACGGAAAAAAAGCGGGAAGTGGAACTTCCCCGGCGGCGCTATCGAACCGGGCGAGTCGCCTGTTGCAGCGGCTGCGCGGGAGCTGCAAGAGGAAACGTCCATTGAAGGCCACGGTCTCTTTCACCTGTGCACCCTTCAGCTGGGGTCAACCATTCACCATGTGTTCACTACGCATGTCGATGATCAGGAAAAACCCGTGGCTCGCAATGAGATCGTGGCCTGCAAATGGGTGCTCAGAGACAAGCTGAGCCCAGCCATTCTCAATGCTAGGGCCGCTGAGCTGCTATCAAGCCAACTGCCTGCGTTGACCGCTTAGTTACTTCAGCACAGCGGCATCGCGCCTGGTCTCATCTTTCTCACATCTTGCTCATCATTGGCCTCCAGCAGGTTGCCAGGGCTGAGCGTGCACGCAGCGCGCCCAGGCCGGTTGCCGGTAGATCATGGCAAATGCGGCTGTTAAATAATTGCAGCACATACGCACGCTCGGCGGTCGATCCAGTTATATCGGCTTAATCCCAAAGTAGGGTAAGCCGCACGGCTTGGGGTACAGCCAATTTCGATCGCTGGAGGCGCTATGCGGATGAGGGGTAACGTGTATTGGGCGTGGGTCGACCCTGCGCTGAACCATCGCAGCCATGAAGAGACCCTGGCAGACGGCAGCCGGATAGATGTACAGGTCAGGCTTTCGCGCAGCGGGACCACGCAGATGTTCCTGGGGGTGTATGCCCGTTCCGGGATGGCATTGCACGAAGAGGCCTACGACTGCTGGCCGAAGCGTTCATTGGTTCGTGCCTTGGCCTGGGGCAGCGTGCGTGCGCGGCAGATAGCCGAAACAGGCGTGTCCGCCGTGCCCCCCAAGGCCGCCCTGCAATAAGCACCCGGCGGCCTTCTGCCTTAGCTGGTCGGGTCCTGCCCCAGTACTTTGCCCAGCGCCACGCGCGCATCCTCAAGCTGTACCAGCGAGGCATGGCGTGCACCGAGTGCGTCGCCATTCTGGATGGCGGTCAAAATGGCCTTGTGCCGGGGCAGGGCGAGTTGGTTGAAGTTTGGCCGCTGGTTGGAATAGCGCACCGATTCGCGCAGGGCCATGGACAACATGTTGCACAGGTAGGCCAGCAGGTCATTGTGGGTGGCGTCGGCGATGCGGGCGTGGAAGTCCAGGTCCGGTTGCAGCCGCTCTTCATGGGTGCGGGCGGCTTCCATGCGTTGATACGCTTCGCTGATCGACTGCACATCTTCGGCCGTAGCGTTGGTGGCGGCCAGTGCGGCGGCAGCGGGCTCGATGACCCAGCGTACGCTGGACAAGGTATTGAAAAAGTCCTTCTGCGGCGTGGCCTGCATCAGCCAGTGCAGCACGTCTGGGTCAAGCATGTGCCAGTCATGGCGCGGCCGCACCAGGGTACCGACCCGGGGGCGGGCTTCGACCAGGCCTTTGGCAGTCAGCGCACGCATCGCTTCGCGGAACACGGGCCGGCTGATCGCGTAGCTTTCGCACAGGCTGGCCTCGTTGGGCAGCTTCTGCCCGGGCGCGAGTTGGCCAGAGACGATCTGCAGGCCGAGGTCCTGTACCAAAGTGGTGTGCATGCTCTTGCGCGTGGAGGGCTGGCGGTAGTTCATGGGGGGCGCGGGTGGTCCTTCAAGCGGGGGGAGCATCATAGCATCAGTGAATGGGCGGCGGCCTTTTGACGAGGTCGCAGCAGTTTGGCTTGGTTCGGCGGGAAACAGCGTGGTGGGTGGAACGGGCTTCGCCGGTGTTCGCGGCTGAGCCCGCTCCTTCATTGCGGGGTGCGGCTGGTCAGTGGGAATGCTTGGGCACCGCTGCCCCTCGGCAGCCCACCAGGAAGTCGAAATCGCAGCCTTCATCGGCCTGCATCACATGGTCCAGGTACAGCTTGGCATACCCGCCGGTGATCAACTGCGGCGGGGCTTGCAGGTCGGCCAGCCGGCCGGCCAGTTCCTCGGCGCTGATATCCAGGTGCAGACGGCCCTCCTTGCAGTCCAGTTCGATCCAGTCACCTTCCCGCACTGCGGCCAATGGCCCGCCTGCTGCGGCCTCGGGCGCCACATGGAGTACCACGGTGCCGTAGGCAGTGCCGCTCATGCGTGCGTCCGAAATACGCACCATGTCGGTTACGCCCTGGGCCAGCAACTTCGCCGGCAAGCCCATGTTGCCGACTTCGGCCATGCCCGGGTAGCCCTTGGGCCCGCAGTACTTCATCACCAGTACCGAATTGGCGTCTACATCCAGTTCAGGGTCGTTGATGCGTGCCTTGTAGTCTTCGAAGTTTTCGAACACCACGGCGCGGCCACGGTGCTGCATCAGCGCCGGGGTGGCGGCTGACGGTTTGAGCACCGCGCCCTTGGGCGCCAGGTTGCCACGCAAGATGCAGATACCGCCATCGGCCACGAGTGGGTTGGCCAGCGGGCGTATCACTGCTTCGTCATATAACGGCGCGGCCTGGCAGTTGGCCCACAGGCTGTTGCCGTTGGCCGTCAACGCGTCGGGGTTGGGCAGCAGGCCATGTTCGCCCAGGCGGCGGATGACCGCCGGCAAGCCACCGGCGTAATAGAACTCTTCCATCAGGAAGCGGCCCGATGGCTGCAGGTCGACCAAGGTCGGTGTCCCGCGGCCAACGCGGGTCCAGTCTTCCAGTTGCAGGTCTACGCCAATGCGCCCGGCAATCGCCTTCAGGTGGATAACGGCGTTGGTCGAGCCGCCGATGGCGGCGTTGACGCGAATCGCGTTCTCGAAGGCTTCGCGGGTGAGGATTTTCGACAGGCGCAGGTCTTCGCGAACCATATCGACAATGCGCATGCCGGAAAGGTGGGCGAGGACATAGCGGCGGGCATCCACTGCCGGGATGGCGGCATTGTGGGGCAGGGAGGTGCCCAGCGCTTCGGCCATGCAGGCCATGGTCGAGGCGGTGCCCATGGTGTTGCAGGTGCCCGCCGAGCGCGACATGCCAGCTTCGGCGGAAAGGAACTCGTTGAGGTCGATCTGGCCGGCCTTGTAGGCCTCGTGCATCTGCCAGACGATGGTGCCGGCGCCAATGTCCTTGCCCTTGTGCTTGCCGTTGAGCATCGGCCCTCCGGTCACCACGATCGCCGGCACGTCGCAGCTGGCAGCGCCCATCAGCAGCGCCGGGGTGGTCTTGTCGCAGCCTGTCAGCAGCACCACGGCGTCCACCGGGTTGCCGCGGATCGCTTCCTCCACATCCATGCTCGCCAGGTTGCGGGTGAGCATGGCGGTGGGGCGCAGGTTGGACTCGCCGCTGGAAAACACCGGGAACTCCACCGGGAAGCCGCCAGCCTCCAGCACGCCTTTTTTCACATGCTCGGCAATTTTGCGGAAATGCGCGTTACACGGCGTCAACTCCGACCAGGTGTTGCAGATGCCGATGATCGGCTTGCCCTGGAATTCATGGTCCGGAATGCCCTGGTTCTTCATCCAGCTGCGGTACATGAAGCCGTTCTTGTCGGCGGTTCCGAACCATTGGGCAGAGCGCAGGGGGCGTTTGGCGTCAGACATATCGGGAGACCTTATTAGTATTACTATTTGTCGTTTATTGCCTAACTGTACTGCGTGAAATCGCGCATGTGAAGGCTTGCTGTTCCAAATAGTATTACTATATGATCCTGTCGCCAGGTTAGCGGTCTGCCAAAAAGCCCCGGCCGGGTGCTGTGATCATTACAAGAACAATTGGAGACATCGCCATGATTCAGGAGCAGCGGCTTGTCCGCCTGATCACACTGAAACTCATCCCTTTTCTGGTTCTGCTTTACCTGGTGGCCTACGTCGATCGTTCGGCGGTGGGCTTTGCCAAGCTGCACATGGGCGCCGACATCGGCCTGGGTGACGCGGCCTATGGCCTGGGTGCCGGGCTGTTCTTCATCGGCTATTTTCTGTTCGAAGTGCCGAGCAACCTGCTGCTCGACCGCTTTGGCGCGCGGCGCTGGTTCGCCCGCATCCTGGTGACGTGGGGTGCAATTACCATCGGCATGGCCTTCGTGACCGGGCCCAATGGCTTCTACGTGATGCGCTTCTTGCTCGGCGCCGCCGAGGCGGGCTTCTTTCCGGGGGTGCTGTACTACATAACCCAGTGGTACCCGGTGCGGCATCGCGGCAAGATCCTGGGCTTTTTCATCCTCTCGCAGCCCCTGGCCATGCTGATCACCGGGCCGCTTTCCGGCGCGCTGCTGGGACTGGAGGGCATCTACGGCCTGCATGGCTGGCAGTGGCTGTTCATCTGCATCGGCACCCCGGCGGTGCTGCTCGCCTGGCCTACCTTGCGCCTGCTGCCGGACGGGCCTGCCCAGGTGCGCTGGCTCAGCGAGGCACAACGCAGTTGGCTGCAGGAGCAACTGGCCAACGACCTGCGTGATTTTGGCCAGACCCGCCATGGCAACCCGCTGCATGCGCTCAAGGACGGCCGCGTACTGTTGCTGGCGCTGTTCTACCTGCCGGTCACCTTGAGCATCTACGGCCTCGGCTTGTGGCTGCCAACGCTGATCCACCAGTTTGGCGGCAGCGATCTGGTCACGGGTTTCGTTTCGGCGGTGCCGTACCTGTTCGGCATCATCGGCCTGTTGATCATGCCCCGCAGCTCTGACCGCCTCAACGACCGCTACGGGCACCTGGGCCTGCTGTGTGCGCTGGGCGCCATAGGCCTGTTCCTCAGTGCCTGGCTGACGGTGCCGGTGCTGCAGTTGGCCGCGCTGTGCGTGGTGGCGTTTGCCCTGTTTTCCTGCACGGCCATCTTCTGGACGCTGCCTGGGCGGTTCTTTTCAGGTGCCAGCGCAGCCGCAGGCATCGCCCTGATCAACTCGATCGGCAACCTTGGCGGCTACCTGGGGCCGTTCGGTATCGGCGCGCTCAAGGAACACACCGGGCAGTTGTCTTCGGGGCTGTATTTCCTTGCCCTGGTGATGCTGTTCGGCGTGCTGCTCACCGGCGTCGTCTACAACCGCCTGGAGCGTCGCCAACGCCTGGCTTCCACGCGGGCCGCCGAAGGCGCCCGCTGAACTTTGCAACCGACAAGCGAGCACATCAACCATGCGACTGATTCAATTCGAAAGCGCCGCCGGCGCGCGCCATGTGGGCGTGGTGGAAGGCGAGTACGCCCTTGAAGTGCGGGGCGTCAGCAGCACCCGTGAGCTGGCCTTGCAGGCCATTGCCGCCGGCCGCGATCTGGCCAGTGAAGTCCGGGCCGCTGGGCTGGGTGAGCGGCACGACTACCTGGCCTTGCTGGCCCAGGGCCGTGTGCTGCCACCTTTGGACCACCCGGACCCGGCGCACTGCCTGGTCACCGGCACCGGCCTGACCCACCTGGGCAGCGCCGCCACCCGCGACAAAATGCACCAGCAACAGGCCGAAGGTACCTTGACCGATAGCATGCGCATGTTCCAGTGGGGCCTGGCGGGCGGGCGGCCGCCAGCGGGTGAGGAGGGTGCGCAGCCGGAGTGGTTCTACAAGGGCGACGGCGCGATCGTGGTGCGCCCCGGCGCCGACCTGCCGCTGCCGGCCTTTGCCGAAGACGCCGGCGAGGAGCCTGAGCTGGTCGGGCTGTACCTGATCGGCCCGGGCAATACCCCGTACCGGCTTGGCTACGCCTTGGGCAACGAGTTTTCCGACCATGTGCTGGAGCGGCGCAATTACCTGTACCTGGCGCATTCCAAGCTGCGCGCCTGCAGTTTCGGCCCGGAGCTTCGCCTGGGGGCGTTGCCAGCGCACCTCGAAGGCACCAGCCGCATTCTGCGCGATGGCCAGGTGCTGTGGAGCAAGCCGTTCCTGTCCGGCGAGCAGAACATGTGCCACAGCTTCGAGAACCTGGAGTACCACCACTTCAAATACAGCCAGTTCCTGCGCCCTGGCGATGTGCATGTGCACTATTTCGGCACCGCCACACTGTCGTTCGCCGACGGCGTGCAGGCCCGACCGGGCGATACCTTCGAAATCAGCCTCGACGCCTTTGGCCAGCCGCTGCGCAACGGCGTTGCCGCAGCGCCCGGGCAGGTTCGCCCGGGGCTGGTGAAAAGCCTGTGAGGGCCAGGCCTTCTTTCTTGTTACAGGAGTCAACCATGTCTGCAAGCAATTTCATTGGCGGCCAGCGCAGCGCTGCTGGCAGCGTTCACCTGCAAAGCCTCGATGCGCGCACCGGCGAAGCCTTGCCGGGGGTCTTCACCCAGGCCACCCCTGGCGAGGTGGCTGCCGCTGCCGAGGCCGCCGAAGCGGCATTCGTCGAATACAACGGCATGGCGCCCGAGCGTCGCGCGCAGTTTCTGGATGCCATTGCCGACCAGCTGGACGCGTTGGGCGATAGCTTCATCGCCACGGTGTGCCGCGAAACGGCCTTGCCTGCTGCGCGCATCCAGGGCGAGCGCGGCCGAACCAGCAATCAGCTGCGCCTGTTCGCCAAAGTACTGCGCCGCGGCGATTACCTGGCGGCGCGCATCGACCGCGCTCAGCCACAGCGCCAGCCACTGCCACGCCCGGACTTGCGCCAGTACCGCACCGGCGTAGGGCCGGTAGCCGTGTTCGGTGCCAGCAACTTCCCCCTGGCGTTCTCCACTGCCGGCGGCGACACCGCAGCAGCGCTGGCCGCTGGCTGCCCGGTGGTGGTCAAGGCGCACAGCGGCCATATGGCCACGGCCGCGCAGGTGGGCGAGGCTATCGAGCGGGCGGCGCAGGCGACCGGCATGCCTGCCGGGGTGTTCAACATGGTCTACGGTAGCGGTGTGGGTGAAGCGTTGGTGCGCCACCCGGCCATCCAGGCGGTGGGGTTTACCGGTTCGCTCAAGGGCGGGCGTGCCCTGTGTGACCTGGCGGCAGCACGCCCCCTGCCGATTCCGGTGTTCGCCGAAATGAGCAGCATCAACCCCGTGCTGGTCTTGCCCGCGGCGTTGCGCGCGCGCGGCGGGCAGGTGGCCGAGGCGCTGGCGGCTTCGGTGGTGCTGGGCTGTGGGCAGTTCTGCACCAACCCCGGGCTGGTCATTGGCATTGCCGGTGAGGCATTCACCGCCTTCACTGCAACGCTGGCTGCGCAATTGGCCGACCAGCCCGCGCAAACCATGCTCAATACAGGCACCTTGCGCAGCTATGCCAGTGGCGTGCAGCGCCTGCACCAGCACCCAGGCGTGCGCCACCTGGCCGGTGCCGAGCAGGTTGGCGACCAGGCCCGGGCGCAGCTGTTCCAGGCCGATGCGAGCCTGCTGTTGAACGGTGACGAACTGCTGCAGGAAGAAGTGTTCGGGCCTGCCACGGTGCTGGTCGAAGTCGCCGACGAAGCCGAGCTGCGCCGCGCCGTGCAAGCGTTGCACGGGCAGCTCACCGCCACCCTGATCGCCGAGCCGCAAGACCTCCAGCAGTTCGCCACGCTGGTGCCGCTGCTGCAGCGCAAGGCAGGGCGCCTGCTGCTCAACGGTTACCCCACCGGTGTCGAAGTGTGCGAAGCGATGGTGCATGGTGGGCCCTACCCGGCCACCTCCGATGCCCGCGGCACCTCGGTCGGCACCTTGGCCATCGACCGCTTCCTGCGCCCGGTGTGCTTCCAGGACTACCCCGATGCGCTGCTGCCCGATGCGCTGAAAAATGCCAACCCGCTGGGGCTGCAGCGCTTGGTCGACGGCCAGCACAGCCGTGAGGCATTGATCTGACGCAGGCTTGGGCATGGCGGCGGTCCAGGCCTTGCAGGCCGAACGGCGCCGACGGGGGAGTTTGTTGCCAAATGTGTGATTTCCTTCACGCACTCGGCGTCAAGAATGCGACCCCCGCCGTCGTCGAGGGGGACTGAACCAGGGCCCGCCATGCAAACGCTGTTGAACGAGATCCTTGAACAAGTACGCCCCTTGATCGGCACGGGCAAAGTTGCCGATTACATTCCTGCGCTGGCCGACGTGCCGGCCCAGCAACTGGGCATCGCCGTCTACAGCAACGATGGCAGTCACTACTGTGCGGGCGACGCCCTGGAACCGTTCTCGGTGCAGAGCATTTCCAAGGTGTTCAGCCTGGTTCAGGCGATAGGCCATTCGGGTGAAGCGATCTGGGAGCGGCTTGGCCATGAGCCGTCCGGCCAGCCATTCAACTCGCTGGTGCAGCTGGAGTTCGAGCGCGGGCGCCCGCGCAACCCGTTCATCAACGCAGGGGCCTTGGTCATCTGCGACATCAACCAGTCGCGCTTCGCTGCGCCAACCTTGTCGATGCGCGATTTCGTCCGGCGCCTGTCCGGTAACCCGCACATCCAGATCGACACCCGCGTCGCCGATTCGGAGTATCAGTTCCGCGCGCGCAATGCGGCCATGGCTTACCTGATGCAGTCGTTTGGCAACTTCCACAACGAGGTGGAAACGGTGCTGCGCAGTTACTTCAGCTACTGCGCACTGCGCATGAATTGCCTGGACTTGGCGCGGGCATTTTGCTTTCTGGCCAACGACGGCTTTTGCAAGCACAGCGGTCAGCAAATTCTCAGCCGTCGCCAGACCCAGCAGGTGAACTCGATCATGGCCACCAGTGGCCTGTATGACGAGGCAGGCAACTTCGCCTACCGGGTAGGGTTGCCGGGCAAGAGTGGCGTGGGCGGCGGCATCGTCGCCATCGTACCGGGGCAGTTCAGCGTATGCGTGTGGTCGCCGGAGCTGAATGCGGCGGGCAACTCGCTGGCCGGCATGGCCGCGCTGGAGTTGCTGAGCGCACGCATTGGCTGGTCGGTGTTCTGAATACCAGGCTGGCCTGGCGCGTGGTTGCTTGCCCCAGCCGGGTTCGGCCAACCTGATTGAACGTTTCAGCGCCATGAGCCGTCGGTATTGCATGTCTTATGCAATGGAGGTAGCCCATGAAATACCGCGCACTCGGCAACACTGGCCTGCTGGTTTCGGAGCTGGTGGTTGGCACGGTCCCGTTCGGCGGGCGTGGCGCATTCGAAAAAACCGGTAGCGTGGATGTCGACCAGGCACGGCGCATGTTCGACATGGCCTTCGATGCCGGCGTCAATATGGTGGACACGGCCGACTTGTACTCGCACGGCCTTGCCGAAGAAATCGTTGGCCAGGCGCTGGCCCAGCGGCGCCAGTCGATCATCCTCGCGACCAAGGCGCGCAGCCCGATGGGCGACAACCCCAACGACAGCGGGGCGTCGCGTTACCACTTGATTCGCGCCTGCGAGGCCAGCCTCAAGCGCCTGGGTACCGACCATATCGACCTGTACCAGGTACACAACTGGGATGGCGTGACGCCGGTGGAGGAAACCCTGGCGGCCTTGGACCACCTGGTGCAGAGCGGGAAGATCCGCTACTTCGGCACGTCCAACTACACCGCCTGGCAAATGATGAAAACCCTCGGCAGCGCGCGCGTGAATGGCTGGCAGCAGCCGGTCTCGCAGCAAATCTATTACACCCCGGAGGCGCGCGAAGCCGAGTACGAATTGCTGCCCATGGCCATCGACCAAGGGGTTGCAACCTTGGTGTGGGGGCCCCTGGGCGAGGGGTTGCTGACCGGCAAGGTGCGGCGCGGGCAGCAGACCCCCAAGGGCACCCGCCAGGGCAATGACTGGCCAGAACCCTACGTGCATGATCGCGATCGGGCCTATGACATCATCGAAGCCTTGATCACCATCGGCCAGCGCCATGGCTGCTCGCCGGCACGGGTATGCCTGGCCTGGCTCAAGGACCGCCCAGGCATCACCAGCGTGATCACGGCGGGGCGCAGCTTCGAGCAGCTGCATGACAACTTGCAGGCGACCGAGCTGGTGCTCTTGCCAGAAGACCTGGAACAGATGGAACAGGCCACGCGGATCGCGCCCCAGTATCCCTACTGGCACCGGATCGCGGCCGAAATGGACCGCATCGACCCTGCCGAGGCGCCATTCATCGCCTTGCACCGCAAAACGATGCAGCGCCAGCAACCGTGACGAGTGCAGGTAATCGTTCAGCCACCATCGAAGAGGACACGCCCATGGCCGAGCAGCAGAAAGACCAGCAAACCCAAGTGCCAGCCCATTCCACGGAAGAGGAGAAGGCCCGGTTGAAAGACAAGAACAAGGACGGCATTCCGCCGGGCGCCGAGTAATCGCAGCGCAGTACCAATCTGGCGGTCGCTTGGCCCCACGGGCCAGGCGCCCGCTATTTACCTGAATTATTTTCTGCCCGACCGGTCAGGTATTGAGTCCTTGTTCAATCAAGAGGTTCTTATGCACGCCTACACGGTCCGCTATCAACTCAATGGCCAGCCTTGCACCCACACCTTCGAGCTCGAACAGCCCGAGCTTGCCCTGCACCAGGCAGCGCTGCACCTGATGGTGCTGCACTTCGGCCACGGCGAGAACAGTTTGCTGATGCCGCCCGCTGATGCCAGCCCGGACGAAATCTTGGCCCAGGCCAAGGTAATGGGGCTGACCCAAATCGACGTGGCGTGACGAAGCCCACCGGGTGAGCCTGCCACCCCTTGGCGTGGCAGGCTGAACGTCAGCGCCGCCGTAATGCGGCGGCCAGCCCTAGGGTCAGCACCACGGCACTGGCGATTGCCACGCCGATGGCAGCCGCGGCGCCCCAGGCTTGCAGCAGTGCTGCCAATACCAGGTAGAACGCGATCACCCCCACCGCGCCAATCGCATTGCCCCGCACCATCGCGGCCATCCCGGGCCGGCCATTCTGTACGTAGGCAAACACGACCAGCGGCCATGCGATTACCGGTATCGGTGCCAGCATGCCGCTGGTTGCCGGGCCCAGCCAGTCGGCCAGGCTTGTGGTCAGCATCAGCAGGCTGGTCGCCGCCACCATGCGCAGCGGTATTTCCCAGTATCGGTGCTTGGGGCGGGCCAGCATGTCCGGGCTGGGCTCGCGGCCACTGGCGCGTATCAGCACCCCGATCAGAACCAGCGCTACGGCCACCGACAGGTGCAGGTTGCCCCAGTGGGTAAATGCGTTAGCCACCAAGCCGTACGCCAGCAACGCCAGCAGCACGGCGGGTACCAGCGCTGCCCGGCGGGTGCTCCACATGAAGCAGCAGTACGTCGCCTGCACCGCCACCAGGCCGCCCAGTGCGCCAGGCACTGCAGCTACAGCAAAGGTGCTGCCCTGTTCCAGGCACAGGAAGGTCATGACCAGTGCCGAGGTAATGGGCATGCCGGACAACAGCCCGCCCAGCAGGCCGCCCCATCGGCGCGACGCCAGGGAAATGGCCCACATCAGCAAAGGGGTGACGATTAGCTTCAGGTACAACAGCGTCATTGCGCGAATGGGCCCAGGCCCAGCTCGGTGTGGGTGGCCAGGGGCTGCAGCAGCATGCAATCGTTCCTTGTGCGTGGGGGCAAGCCTGCGAGCATGCGGCGGCGCAAGGGCCGGGGTCAAGGCTGTGGCGTGCCTGCAAGGTCATGCCGCGCGGGCCGGGCCTAGGGCGCGAAGCGGCTCACCACGGGATCCGCTGGCCGTCCCACCCCCAGAAGCTGCCACTGTCGGCTGGGCCTGTCCGGCCTACCTGGTCGATCACGCACTGGGCGGCAAACGCCGGCTCGAACAACTTGCCCGGCGGCACATTGCTTTGGAACGGCCGCGACAGCGCGGTATCGGTGGTGCCTGGGTGCAGCGCCAATACCGTAGCCGCCGGGTTCAGGCGTTGCAGCTCGATACTTGCCGTGTGCAACAGCTGGTTCAGCGCCGCCTTGCTCGCGCGGTAGCTGTACCAGCCGCCCAGGCGGTTGTCGCCGATCGAGCCCACCCGCGCCGACAATGCGGCAAAGGTGGCCGGCTGTTGGCGCAGCAGGGGTAGCAGGTGCTTGAGCAGCAGAATAGGGGCGAAGGCATTGGTCACGAAGCTGGCCTGCAACCCGGCCAGGTCCAGCTGGGCCAGGGATTTTTCCGCCTTGGCGCCTTGCTGGTGCAGAATGCCCAGCGTGCTCACCACCAGGTGCAGGTGCTTGCAGCCAGCGCTGACCGTGCAGGCCAGCGCAGCAAGGGCCGCCTCGTCGCGTGCATCGCAATCCACCAGCCTCAGGCGTTGGCCGTGTGCGGCCGTCAGCGCAATCAATGCGCTGCTACGGCTGGCACTGCGCGATACCGCCCACACCAGGTCGATATCGTCGCGGGCCAGCAAGGCCTGGCACAGTGCCAGGCCGATGCCTTGGCTGGCGCCGCCTATCAGGGCATTGGCTTGCCCGGTCAATCCAGGGATCAGGTGCATGGGGCGCCCTCGGCACTGCGGGGTACTCCCAATGAGTACACCGGGTCATTGCAGATCATGCGCTACCGGCAGCAGCACCGCGGTAGCGCGGCTCACAGGTTTTACGCCTGGTAGATCCTGGTCAACAAGCGCAGTAATTGCTCGCGCTCCTCGTCATTCAGTGCCGCGGTCGCTTCCCGGTCGCTGTCGCTGGCGATCTGCTTCAACTCCTTGAGCAGTACTTCACCGGCTTTGCTGAGAAAAATCCCGTACGAGCGCTTGTCCGGTTTGCAGCGCACCCGTACGGCCAGGGCGCGTTCTTCCAGCTTGTTCAACAGCGGTACCACCTGGGGTGGCTCGATGGCCAGCGAGCGGGCCAGGTCCGCCTGCATCAGCCCTGGGTTCTGCTCGATCACCGCCAGTGCCGAAAATTGCGCCGGGCGCAGATCATGGGCAGCCAGCCGGCCGATAAAGTTCTGAAACAGCTTCAACTGGGCACGGCGAAGGGCATAACCGATCAAGTCTTCAAGCACGACATCCGCCCCGGAAACGGCGGTGGCAGCAGTATCGGTGGTGCGGGCAGACCTTCCCATCGGGTGAATGGCTCCTGGGGCATGGGTAATAAAGTTACCTAGTTTGCCTGCCTTGGCAAGATCCGGCTAGAGGAGGGCTGGTGAAAAAGAGCGGGGGCTTAGATGCTGCAAAGGATAATTTTCATAATAGTTAATTGACATAACTAGTTTGCTCCCTTAGCTTGAGGGCGTCACCCCGAACAACAAGAGTGCAGAACCATGAGCAAATACGCAGGCCGTTGGGCTACCGTGAAAGTCGAGCTGGAGTCGGGCATTGCCTGGGTCACCCTGAATCGGCCAGAAAAACGCAACGCCATGAGCCCCACCCTGAACCGGGAAATGATCGACGTGCTGGAAACCCTGGAGCAGGACGCCGAGGCTGGCGTACTGGTCCTGACCGGTGCCGGGGAGTCGTGGACGGCCGGCATGGACCTCAAGGAGTACTTCCGCGAGGTGGACGCCGGGCCGGAAATCCTTCAGGAAAAAATCCGCCGCGATGCATCGCAGTGGCAGTGGAAGCTGCTGCGCATGTACGCCAAACCGACCATTGCCATGGTCAACGGCTGGTGTTTCGGCGGCGGTTTCAGCCCGCTGGTGGCCTGCGACCTGGCCATCTGTGCCGACGAAGCCACGTTCGGCCTCTCGGAAATCAACTGGGGCATCCCACCCGGCAACCTGGTCAGCAAGGCCATGGCCGACACCGTGGGCCACCGTCAGTCGCTGTACTACATCATGACCGGCAAGACCTTCGGTGGGGCAAAGGCGGCCGAAATGGGCCTGGTGAACGAAAGCGTGCCGTTGGCCCAACTGCGCGAAACCACCCGCGAACTGGCGCTGAACCTGCTGGAGAAAAACCCGGTGGTGCTGCGTGCCGCCAAGAACGGCTTCAAGCGTTGCCGCGAACTGACCTGGGAGCAGAACGAAGACTACCTGTACGCCAAGCTCGACCAGTCCCGCCTGCTGGACACCGAAGGGGGGCGCGAGCAGGGCATGAAGCAGTTCCTCGACGACAAGAGCATCAAGCCAGGCTTGCAGGCTTACAAGCGTTGAGTGACAGCGGGCCGCGCCGCCCCTGGCGGCAGCCCGCGAATAGTGCCCATGAATACAAAAAGAGGAATGAGCATGTTGCAGGTGCCTTTGCTGATTGGCGGGCGGTCGTGCCCCGCCAGCGATGGACGAACCTTCGAGCGACGCAACCCGGTCAGTGGTGAAGTGGTATCGCAGGTGGCCGCGGCTTCGCTGGCCGATGCCGATGCTGCCGTGGCAGCCGCCAGCGCGGCATTCCCGGCGTGGGCAGCACTGGCGCCCAGTGAGCGACGTGGCCGCCTGCTGGCCGGCGCAGACCTGCTGCAGGCGCGCGCCGGCGAGTTCATCGCTGCGGCCGGTGAAACCGGGGCGATGGCCAACTGGTACGGCTTCAATGTGAAGCTGGCGGCCAACATGCTGCGTGAAGCCGCCGCCATGACCACGCAGGTCACCGGCGAGGTGATCCCTTCCGATGTGCCTGGCAGTTTCGCCATGGCCTTGCGAGCACCGTGCGGGGTGGTGCTGGGTATCGCGCCCTGGAATGCCCCGGTCATTCTGGCCACGCGCGCCATCGCCATGCCCCTGGCGTGCGGCAATACCGTGGTGCTGAAGGCGTCGGAGCAGAGCCCGGCGGTGCACCGGTTGATCGGCCAGGTGCTTCAGGATGCGGGGCTGGGCGACGGCGTGGTCAACGTTATCAGCAACGCCCCGCAGGATGCGCCAGCGGTGGTCGAACGCCTGATTGCCAACCCCGCTGTGCGGCGGGTGAATTTTACCGGCTCCACCCAGGTGGGGCGCATCGTCGGCGAGTTGGCCGCACGCCACCTGAAACCGGCCTTGCTGGAGTTGGGCGGCAAGGCGCCGTTGCTGGTGCTGCACGACGCCGACCTGGACGCCGCGGTCGAGGCGGCGGCCTTTGGCGCCTACTTCAACCAGGGCCAGATCTGCATGTCCACCGAGCGCTTGCTGGCCGATAGCCGCATCGCCGATACCTTTGTCGACAAGTTGGCAGTCAAGGTCAGCGGGCTTCGTGCCGGCGACCCCCAGGCCAGCGACTCGGTGCTCGGCTCGCTGGTCAGCAGTGCGGCGGGCGAACGCATCAAGGCGCTGATCGACGATGCCGTGGCCAAGGGCGCTCGCCTGGTCTGCGGCGGCCAGCTGGACGGCAGCATCCTGCAGCCGACCCTGCTCGACCATGTCGACAGCAGCATGCGCCTGTACCGCGAAGAGTCGTTCGGGCCGGTGGCTGTAGTGCTGCGCGCCGAAGGTGACGAGGCCTTGCTGCAACTGGCCAACGATTCGGAGTTTGGCCTGTCGTCAGCCATTTTCAGCCGGGACACCAGCCGGGCGCTGGCCCTGGCCCAGCGCGTGGAATCGGGTATCTGCCACATCAACGGGCCGACCGTGCACGATGAAGCGCAAATGCCCTTCGGCGGGGTGAAGGCCAGCGGCTATGGCAGCTTCGGCAGCCGCACGGCCATCGACCAGTTCACCCAGTTGCGCTGGGTCACCCTGCAACAGGGCCCCCGGCATTACCCCATCTGAGCAACACGCAATTGGCCGCCCCGGGCAATGCCCGGCGGCGGCAGCCTGTACAACAAGAACAAGGAGCAACCTGCGTGAATACCCAACCCCGCCTGCGGTCATGCGACCCTGGCCAACCGCCGCGCTACCGGCAGGTGTCCATTGGGCACCCACAAGTGCAGGTCAGTGAAACCGACGGTGTGCTGCGCATGCTGGCGCTGGAGCCGTTGGCGCCTTTGCCGGCGCGCCTGCTCGACCGCCTGCTGCACTGGGCGCGCGTGCGCCCGCACACCACCCTCATCGCCGCGCGCGAACCCAGCGGTGGCTGGCGTGAAGTCAGCTATGCGCAGATGCTCGACCAGGTACGTACCATCGCTGCCCACTTGCTAGGGTTCGGCCTTGGCGCCGAACGGCCGCTGGTACTGTTTTCCGGCAATGACATCGAGCACCTGCAGCTTGCCCTGGGGGCCATGTATGCCGGCATTCCTTACTGCCCGGTGTCGCCTGCCTACGCACTGCTGTCGCAGGACTTCGCCAAGCTGCGCCACGTTTGCGAGGTGCTGACCCCTGGCCTGGTGTTCGCCACCGACAGCCAGCCGTTCCAGCGTGCCTTCGATGCCGTGCTGGATGAATCGGTGCCGGTGGTCAGCGTGCATGGCCAGCCGCCACGCCGCCGCCATTTCAGTTTCGCCAGCCTGCTGCAGCCCTGTGACCTGGCGCCGGCAGACGCTGCGTTCGCCGCCACCGGGCCCGATACCATTGCCAAGTTCCTGTTCACCTCGGGTTCCACCAAGCTGCCCAAGGCGGTGATCACCACCCAGCGCATGCTCTGCGCCAACCAGCAGATGCTGCTGCAGACCTTCCCGGTGTTTGCCGAAGAGCCGCCGGTGCTGGTCGATTGGCTGCCCTGGAACCACACCTTCGGCGGCAGCCACAACCTGGGCATCGTCCTGTACAACGGCGGCAGTTTCTATCTGGACGCCGGCAGGCCGACCCCGCAAGGCTTCGCGGAAACCTTGCGCAACCTGCGCGAGATTTCGCCCACGGCCTACCTCACCGTACCCAGGGGCTGGGAAGAGCTGGCCAAGGCGCTGGAGCAGGACGCCCAGCTGCGCGAGGTGTTCTTCGCCCGCATGAAGCTGTTCTTCTTTGCCGCAGCGGGGCTTTCGCAAAGCGTTTGGGACCGCCTGGACCGTATCGCCGAGCAGCACTGCGGCGAGCGTATCCGCATGATGGCGGGCTTGGGCATGACCGAGGCGGCGCCGTCCTGCACCTTTACCACCGGGCCGCTGTCGATGGCCGGCTACGTCGGCTTGCCGGCACCGGGTTGTGAGGTGAAGCTGGTGCCCCAGGCCGACAAGCTCGAAGCGCGTTTTCGCGGCCCGCATATCATGCCGGGCTACTGGCGCTCGCCGCAGCAAACTGCCGAGGTGTTCGACGAGGAGGGCTTCTACTGCTCGGGCGATGCACTGAAACTCGCGGATCCGCAACAGCCGGAGCAGGGCCTGATGTTCGACGGCCGCATCGCCGAGGACTTCAAGCTGTCGTCGGGTGTATTCGTCAGTGTCGGGCCACTGCGCAACCGCGCGGTGCTGGAAGGCTCGCCCTATGTGCAGGACGTCGTGGTCGCGGCGCCCGATCGCGAGTGCCTGGGCATGCTGGTGTTCCCGCGGCTACCCGAGTGCCGGCAATTGGCGGGGCTTGGGGCACAGGCCAGCGACGCCCAGGTGCTGGGCAGCGACGCGGTGCGCCAGTGGTTTGCCAACTGGCTGACGCACCTGAACCGGGACGCCCAAGGCAACGCCAGCCGCATCGAATGGTTGGCCTTGCTTGAAGAGCCACCCTCGATCGACGCGGGCGAAATCACCGACAAGGGCTCGATCAACCAACGTGCGGTGTTGCAGCGGCGCGCTGCCCTGGTCGAGGCGCTGTATCGGTGCGAAGCCCCGGGCCAGTTGCACGCACAGGCGCGGCCATGAGCGGCGGGCTGTGCACCGTGTTCGACGACGTTGCCATCGTCGATATGGTGCGCACCCCTTGGGTTGACCTTGGGGGTGCGCTGGCAACCGTTTCACCCATCGACCTGGCCATCAAGGCCGGGCGGGCGGTGCTGGCGCGTGCCGGTAGCGATCCGCAGGCCGTGGGCAGCGTGCTGGCCGGCAGCATGGCCCAGGCCAGCTTCGATGCCTATTTCCTGCCAAGGCATGTCGGCCTTTACTGTGGCGTGCCGCTGGCAGTGCCGGCCTTGGCGGTACAGCGCATCTGTGGCACGGGGCTCGAGCTGTTGCGCCAGGCTGCCGAGCAACTGCGCAGCGGGGCGCCGCAGGTGTTGTGCGTAGGTGCCGAATCCATGTCACGCAACCCGATCGCGGCCTATGAACACCGGGGCGGCTTCCGCCTGGGGGCGCCGGTCGGGTTCAAGGACTTTCTCTGGGAGGCGTTGTACGACCCGGCGGCCGATGTGGACATGATCGGCACCGCAGACAACCTGGCCCGTGAGCATGGCCTGGCGCGGGAAACCGTGGATGCCTGGGCCTTGCGCAGCCATCAGCGCGCGTTACAGGCCCAGCAGGCCGGTTGGTTCGCTGAGGAAATCGTCAGCATCAGCAGCGAAAGCTTCTTCGCCGACGGCTACCAGCCACGCGGTATCGAACTGCCACGCGGGCTCGCCGAAGTCAGCCGCGACAGCCACCCACGGCCCACCGATGCTGCAGCGCTGGCGCGGCTGCGTACCGTGCACCCTGGTGGGGTACAAACCGCAGGCAACAGTTGCGCGGTGGCCGATGGGGCGGCGGCGGCAGTGGTGGCGCCCTACGCCAGTTGCACGCGACCGCCCCTGGCGAAACTGTTGATGGCCACGGCGGTGGGCGTATCGCCGCACACCATGGGTATCGGGCCGGTGCCGGCCATCGAGCTGCTACTGGGCCGCAGCGGCCTGCGCGCAGACCAGATAGACCGCTTCGAAATCAACGAAGCGCAAGCCGCGCAGGTGGTGGCGGTGGCCCAGGCGCTACAGCTCGATGTGGCAAAGCTCAACGTTCACGGTGGCGCCATTGCCCTCGGGCACCCGCTGGCCGCCACCGGGTTGCGGCTGGTGCACACACTGGCTCGGCAACTGCAGCAGGGCAACCTGCGCTATGGGGTGGCTGCTGCGTGCATTGGCGGCGGCCAAGGCATGGCGCTGCTCATAGAAAACCCCCGTTTCACTGCCTGAACAAGAGGTGTTCCATGGCCTGGAAGGCCCCCCTGCTGGACATGCAATTCGTGCTGCAACATTGGCTCCAGGCTGACAAGGCCTGGCAGGCAATGCCGCCTCATGCCGACCTGGACCTGGACCTGGCGTGGCAGGTGCTGGAACAAGCCGCCCGCTTCACTGAGCAGGTGCTGGTGCCGCTGAACGCCACAGGTGATCGCCAGGGTTGCCGTATGGAGGCGGGGCAGGTGCGGACCCCGCACGGTTTCCCGGCGGCCTACCAGGCTTATGTCGAGGCAGGGTGGCCGGCATTGGCCTGTACCCCGCAGTTCGGCGGCCAAGGGTTGCCGCTGGTGCTCGACGCTGCGCTGCAGGAAATGCTCTTCGCCAGCAACCATGCCTGGGCCATGTACACCGGTATCGCCCATGGCGCGTATCAATGCCTGCAGGCGCATGCCAGCGAACAACTGCAGGCACGCTACCTGCCCGGTATCGTCAGTGGCGAGATCCTGCCCACCATGTGCCTGACCGAGCCCCAGGCCGGCAGCGACCTGGGCCTGTTGCGCTGCCGCGCCGAGCCGTTGGGCGACGGCCGTTATGCCATCACGGGCAACAAGCTGTTCATCTCCGGCGGCGACCACGACCTGACCCGCCAGATCGTGCACCTGGTGCTGGCGCGGCTGCCGGGCGCGCCGGCCGGCAGCCGCGGTCTGTCGCTGCTGCTGGTCCCCAAATGGCTGGAAGACGGTCAGCGTAATACGGTGCAGTGCGAAGGCCTGGAGCACAAGCTGGGTATCCGCGGGAGCGCCACCTGTGCATTGCGCTTCGAGGCGGCCAGTGGCTGGTTGGTGGGGCAGGCGCACGGCGGCCTGGCGGCGATGTTCGTGATGATGAATTCGGCCCGGCTGCACGTTGGCTTGCAAGGGCTGGCGCACGCCGAAGCCGCCTGGCAATGTGCCCGGGAATACGCCATGGCGCGTAGGCAGATGAATGCGCCCGGGCAGCCCAAGGGCCAAGCCGACCCCATTCACTTGCACCCCGCCATGCGCCGGGTGCTGCTTGAGCTGCGGGTGCGCAGCGAAGGTATGCGCGCACTGGGCTACTGGGCAGCGCACTGGCTGGATGTGGCCGCAGCAGCCACTGACCCCGGGCAACGGGCCAAGGCGTCGACGCTGGCGGCGCTGCTGACACCGGTCATCAAGGCTGCCTTCACCGAGCAAGGTTTCACCCTGGCCAGCAAGGCCCTGCAGGTGTTCGGCGGTTATGGCTACACCTGCGAGTTCAGTATCGAGCAAACGCTGCGCGACAGCCGCATCGCCATGATCTACGAAGGCACCAACGAGGTGCAGGCCAACGACCTGCTGCTGCGCAAGGTGCTGGGTGACGGCGGGGCGGGCATGGCACTGCTGCTGGGCGAACTGCGTAAAGAAGCCGGCACCGGCATGGCGGCTGCGGTTCTGCAGAAGGTATGTGCGGTGCTGCAAGGGCTACTTGCCGAGGTCATGGCCAAGGCGGCCGCTGACCCCGAGTACCCGTACCGCGCGGCCGGCGACTTCCTGCAACTGTGTGCCACGGCGTTGCAGGCGTTTGCCTGGGCGCGCACCGAGCGTTGCCTGCAGGCCTTGCCGGTGGACGCGCCACTGCGCCTGCAAAAGCAGGAAAGCATCGGCTTTTTCTGCAACTACCTGATGCTCGATTTCGACCGCCAGGTAGCGGCCGTGGCGGCGGCCGCTGCCCCGTTGCCCAGCATTACCGCACCGTTCTGAAACCCACGTGTGAAGTGGCCATGAACACCGGCTGAGGTTGCCGCGCCGAAGGCCGGTAGCGCAGGCAGCGGTCTGCCGAACACAGGTGCGAACCGCCCTTGATCACTGCCACTTTCACGCCGGGGTCGGCGGGGTCGTGGCTGTCGTCCAGGCTTGGCCCGGGCGGGTCCAGGCCAGCGTCGCGCTGCGGCGCATGGCCAGGGCGGTAACCCGTGCGGGTCAACTCCCAGACATTGCCCCCGGCATCGAACAGGCCAAAGCCGTTGACCGGGAAACAGCCCACCGGCGAAGTGCCGGTGAAACCGTCGGTGGCGGCGTTGTGGTACGGGAATTGGCCCTGCCAGGTATTGGCCATGGCTTTGCCCTTGGGCAGTTCGGTCATGCCCCAACTGAAGTCGGCATCCTGCAGGCCGCCGCGCATTGCATATTCCAGCTGCGCCTCGCTGGGCAGCCTGCGCCCGGCCCAGCGCGCATAGGCCTGTGCATCCTCCAGTGCCACTTGCACCACCGGGTGGTTAGCCAGCCCTTGCAAGTCGCTGCCCGGGCCTTGCGGGTGGCGCCAGCTGGCCCCGGGCACGAACTGCCAACCCGGGCGCAGCACATCCGGCCCTTGCTTGAACACCATTGCCCCCGGCACGCGCAGGTGCTGGGGCAGGCTGGGGTCGTCGGCCTTGTCGATCCCCCGCTCGGCATGGGTGAGGTAGCCGGTCGCCGCGACAAAGCGTGCGAACTGGGCATTGGTGACCGGGTGTACATCGATCCAGAACGCCGACACTTGCGCCAGGTGGGTGGGGCCCTCCTCGTCGTAGTAGCGGTCCGAGCCGAAACTGAACTTGCCGCCGGGCAGCTGCACCATGCCGTCCCGCCAGGGGCCTTCACGGGGGGTGGGTACACCGCCATAGCCATCACACAGCAGCGCCGGGGCCGCCGCTTGCGGCCAGGCGCTGTAGCCAATGGCGAGCAAACCGGCGGCGAGCAGTGCGCAGCCGGCTGCACGCCCGATCATTGCTTGCTGGCCACCGCCGGGCTCGCCACTCTGGCAGGGCTGGCGGGGCGGCCTTCGGCATCGATCACGATATTGCTGCGCTGGGCGTAGGCCTTCCAGTCGCGCAGCATCTGTGCCACTTGCTCGGGGTGCGCAGCGGCGATGTCGTGGTGCTCACCTGGGTCTTTGCGCAGGTCGTACAGGTGCCACGCCGGTTTGCCGTCGGTGGCATCCCACAGCAGCTTCATCGGGCCCTTGCGCAGCGAAGCACTGCCGTTGATTTCCCAGCCCAGGGCTTCGTCACCGGCATGGATGAGCGTGTCGTCGCCTTGCAGGTAGTCCAGTGCCGAACTGCCCTGCGGCGGCACGATATCGCGGTCGCGGTACTTGATGCCGGGCATCGGCGCACCGGCCAGTTGCAACAGGGTGGGCATGATGTCGCGCACGCTGGCCAGCGCTTCGCTGCGCCCCGCTTTGATCGTGGCCGGGTAGTAGACAAAGGCCGGCACGCGGATGCCGCCCTGGTAGGTGGTCATCTTGTAGCGGCGGCTGGGCAAGGCGCTGACCTGGGCCCAGGCCGAGCCGATCATCAGGAACGAGTCGCGTCGGCCGTAGTTGTCCAGGCGGTTGTCGAAGTGCTGGCTGATCCACGTCGGGTCCACCCGTGAAGCGTTCTCCGGGCCATTGTCGGACATGAACAGGATCAGCGTATTTTCCAGTTCGCCCCGCTGCCTCAGGTGCGCTACCAACCTGCCCACCTCGGCATCCAGGGCGCTGACCATGGCGGCGTAGACCTCCATGGTGCGCGCCGATTGGCGTTGCTGCTCGGCGCTGAGCGATGCCCAGCTCGGCACCCCTTCCAGTTGTGCGTCCAGCGGGAAGTCGGCCGGTACCAGGCCGGCCTTGCGCTGGCGCTCCAGGCGCTGTTTGGCGATGGCCTCGTAGCCCTGGTCATAGCGGCCGCGGTATTGCGCCAGGTACTGGTCCGGTGCCTGCAGCGGCCAATGCGGCGCGGTATAGGCGGCGAAGGCGAAGAACGGTTTGTTGCCAGGGTTGGGCTGGTCAATCGCGTCAATGAGGCGGTCGGTGAACCAGGTGCTGGAGTAGAAGTCGGTGGGCAGCGCGATGGATTCACCGTTGTGCAGGAAGGTTGCGCTGTAGTTCGGCTGCAAATCCATGTTGGCTTGCTTGAAGTGCGCGGCGCCGCCTTCGAGCAGCACGTAGGCCTGGTCGAACCCGCGGTTCTGCGGCTGTTGCGCAGGTTGCATGCCCAAATGCCATTTGCCGGAAATGAAGGTCCGGTAGCCGGCATCGTGCAGCAGCTCGGCGAGGGTGGCGACATTGCCTGCCAGCACACCCTCGTAGCCGGGGCGCACTTCAGTGCCAGGCGGCAGGCGCTTGCGTGCCTCGGCCATCATGCCCAACCCGGCCAGGTGTGGGTCGTTGCCGGACATCAGCATCGCCCGGGTCGGGGAGCAACTGGGCGCGGCATGAAAGTCCAGCATCAGGCGGCCGTCGGCCAGCAGGCTGTCCAGGTTGGGGGTCTGAATTTCGCTGCCCAGTGCTGACAGGTCAGAGAACCCGAGGTCGTCAGCCACGATGAGCAGAATGTTTGGTTGTTTAACGATAGGGGCGGCCATGGCTTGGCTGGTGCCGAGCATCAGCAGGCCGAGCGCAGCAAGGGATTTTAGGCAGTTCATTGGGGTGCTCTTGTTGTTTTGGTAGGTAAAGGGCGGTGCTTACCCGCAGGTTAGACACCACGCAGCGTCGATATTAGCGGCCGGGGCCGGGTTTGCGCAGGCGGTTGGCGCATAAGCGTTCGATCAGCGAACGCTTATGCGCGCAGGCACCTTGTCGGGGCCATTTAACCATTGACGACAATATGGTTAACAAAAATAATAGTTCACAGAGTTATCCAAATTTATAAAAACAAGTAAAGGAAACTTCTGATGACCAAGCCGTTGAACCGGGCATGGGTGCTCGTTGTGCTGCTTTCGCTATGCCAGTACACGTATGCTGCGAACCCGCTGGAAGAGAGCCGGCCAGGCCGGCCCGGCGCGCCGCGCTGGGTCGAGGACTACCGCTTCCTCGATGACCCCGCCAAGGCCAGCGACCCGTTCGATGGGCTGCGCTACCACCGGTTGTCCGAGTCCGCCTGGCTGCAGCTCGGCGCGGAGGCCCGCTACCGTGCCGATGCATTGGACCAACCCTTCTTCGGTTTGCGGGGCCTGAAAGACGACTCCTACCTGCTGCAACGCTTGCAGGCGCATGCGGACCTGCACCTGTTCGATGACAGGCTGCGCACGTTCTTGCAGGTGGAAAACACCCGCGCCTTCGGCAAGGACCTTTATTCGCCCAACGACGAAGGCCGCAACGAAATCCGTCAGGCGTTCATCGACTTCAATCATGACTTTGCCGCAGGCCGGTACACCACCCGCGTCGGTCGTCAGGAAATGGCCTACGGCGATCAGGTCTTCGTCACCTACCGAGACGCGCCGAACCTGCGCCTGAGCTTCGATGGCGTGCGCGCCAGCCTCAACCTCAAGCGCGGCTACAAGCTCGATGCCTTCGCCGTCAGGCCACTGAGCACCGGTGAGGACAGCTGGGATGACGGCAGCAACAACGCGGTGAAGTTCTATGGGCTGTACGGCACGTTGCCGCTGACCCCCAGCTGGAACATGGACCTGTTCGGCTTTGGCCTGCAGACCGAAGCGCGCAGCCTGGCTGGCGAGGTCGGCGACGAGCAGCGCTACACCTTCGGCACTCGCCTGTTCGGCCGCTATCAAGCGCTTGACTGGAGCTGGAACCTGGCTGGCCAGCGGGGCCACCTGGGCGGCGCATCGATCCGCGCCTGGGCGCTGTCGAGTGACAGTGGCTATACCTTCGCCCACCCCTGGCAACCGCGCCTGGGGCTGCGCGTCGATGCTGCCAGCGGCGATGGCGAGCCTGGCGATGGCAAGGTCGGTACCTTCGACCCGCTGTTCCCGCGCAACGGCGTGTATGGCGAAGCCAGCCTGACCACCTTGAGCAACTTGATCGTGGTCGGGCCCACGTTCGGTTTTTCGCCGTCGCGCACGGTGCGTTTCGAGCCGGCCGTGCTGGCGGTGTGGAAGCAACGCGAAGAGGACGGGGTGTACATGCCGGGCATGAGCATGCTGGCCAACACCCGGGGAACCGGGCGCCATGTCGGCACCATCTACCGGGCCAACGCCCGTTGGCTGGCCACACCCAATCTCACGCTGGACCTGGACCTCAAGTACTACGACGTTGGCGCTGGCATCAAGGAGGCCGGCGGCGAAGATTCTTCGATCGTTTCCTTGCGTGCCACATTCAGGCTTTGACTTCACGACCCATAACAACAACAGGGGCCACACATGAGTCATTCATCCAAAGCTGCAAGCAAGCCGGTGCTCACCATCGGCCTGTGTTTTCTGGTGGCGTTGCTTGAGGGCCTGGACCTTCAGGCCACCGGCGTCGCCGCACCGCACATGGCCAAGGAATTCGCGCTGACCCCGGCGATGCTCGGCTGGGTATTCAGCGCCGGGTTGCTCGGGCTGTTGCCGGGCGCGTTCATTGGCGGCTGGCTGGCCGACAGGCTGGGCCGAAAAGCGGTGTTGATCGTCGCGGTATTGCTGTTCGGTGGTTTTTCGCTTGGCACTGCGCATGCCGACAGCTACAGCACGCTGTTGATCGCACGGCTGGTGACAGGGTTGGGGCTTGGTGCAGCGCTGCCTATCCTGATCGCCCTGGCCAGCGAGGCGGCGCCGGAGCACCTGCGCAGCACGGCGGTGAGTGTGACCTACTGCGGCGTGCCGCTGGGTGGGGCGATCGCTTCGGTGATCGGCATGGCCGGGTTGGGTGAAGACTGGCGAGTGGTGTTCTACGTGGGCGGTATTGCGCCGATCTTGATTGCCCTGGTGCTGATGCTGTGGCTGAAAGAGTCCCAGGCGTTTCGCGCCCGGCCTGCTGCCAGCGCGGGTGATGCGGGGTTGCTGACCCAGCTGTTCGGGCCGGGGCAGGTCAGCCGCACGCTGCTGCTCTGGCTGGCGTGTTTCTTCACCCTGACTGTGCTGTACATGCTCCTGAACTGGTTGCCGTCGTTGTTGATGGGCCAGGGTTACAGCCGGCCGCAGGCGGGTGCGGTGCAGATCCTGTTCAACCTTGGCGGCGCAGCAGGCTCGTTCCTGACCGGGCGCATGATGGACCGCGGGCATGCCGGGCGTGCGGTGTTCATCGGCTACGCCGGGATGCTGGCCTCGCTGGCTGGGTTGGGGCTGTCGAGCAGTTTTGCGCTGATGCTGGTGGCGGGCTTTACCGCCGGTTATTGCGCCATTGGCGGGCAACTGGTGCTGTATGCCTTGGCACCCACGCTGTACCCCACCCACGTGCGCGCCACAGGCGTTGGTGCGTCTGTGGCCGTGGGCCGGCTGGGCTCGATGGCCGGGCCATTGGCTGCCGGGCAAATCCTGGCGGCGGGGGCGGGGGTAGGGGGCTTGCTGCTGGCGGCCTCACCCGGCCTGGTGGTGGCCGCGTTGGCAGCGCGCGCGTTGCTGGGGCAGCGTAAACGCGCAGTTCTGCCTGCTGCGGCGCAGAACGCCGCGCCATAGGCCTGCCTGTAGTGCAGGGGCCGCTTTGCGGCCCATCGCAGGCAAGCCACACACAGGGGGCGCATCAGGGCTGATAGGTGTTTGTCACAAGATATGCAGCGCCTGTGAGATCGAGCGCCGCCCGCGCGGCGCATCGCGAGCTGCGCTCGCTCCTACGTTTGTTTCGGGCCAATTATTCCTGTGGGATTTGCGCGCGAACGCCTTGG